>NZ_AULM01000010.1 GCF_000422285.1 Desulfatiglans anilini DSM 4660 | reverse complement strand
GAATGTCCGACCAGGCCGTCCATGTCAAAGGCCTGGAGCCCGCCGGCTACGACCCGCGTGTCCTCAAGGGCATGGGACTCGCTTACGGCGCATCGGAGCGCGGCGCCTGCCACCTGCGGGCCACGTTCTACAAGCCGGAGCTGGCCGGTATCGTCGATTCGGAAACCATCGAAGGCAAAGCGGCCGTCTTCGCCGATTGGGAAGACCGCCTGACCGTGTTCGACACGCTGATCCTCTGCCGCTTTTACCGGGATCTCTACCAGTGGGAACAGCTCGCCACCATTCTCAAAGCCGTGACCGGGCTTGAATTGGAGCGGGATTCCATGCGCTCCATCGCCGCCAGCGTCAAAGACGACACGCGCCGATTCAACATCCGCGAGGGTTGGACCAGGGTGGACGACAATCTCCCTCCCCGTTTCCACCAGGAAGCCCTTCCCGAGGAGGGCAAAGGGATCACCGAGGCTCAAATGGCCACGATGCTGGCCGAGTATTACCGGGCGCGCGGCTGGAATGAAGCCGGCGAACCTCCGCCGCGTTGACGGCCCATTGCGAAATCCTTTTCTTCTAGGCCTTTGAGAAAGGCTGGATGCAAGGCGGGTGAGATTGATCTGCTCTACCGCATACCTTCGACAGAGGCGCTCGCACATGCAGATACCGGCATTTTAGATCCATCCGGCGCACCTCAGCCGCATGTTTCCATGGCCTGGCACAGCCGGCTCGATAGATTCCAGGCTTCCCCTGGCTGCATCCGGGGCTTAATTCGCGATACAAGAAGCGCGCTTTCTTTTAAATGAATCCCGAAAGGCCTAGACGGCAGAGGTCATCCGATCCATAAAAGCTCGCATTCTCAGCGGAGCCTTTTTATAGAACGTGAAGAAGTGGGAAAAACGGCTGCAAGAAGCAAAAAGGGGCTGCAGTTCATCACCGCAACCCCTTGATTTTACTGGCGCGCCTGGGAGGACTCGGACCCCCGACCTGCGGATTAGAAGTCCTATCTTGTACATTTACCGCCTTTTACCCTGTCAAATAATTTCATAAGCATTTCCATAGTATTAGGCAATTACATTTCCCATTGACTTACCTTTTATTACCCTATAATATGGGCTTTGTGCTGGGTATAGTGCTGGGTATGAAAAAACAGGAGGTGCTTGTAATGCCTGTAAAAGAGCGTTTCACAACGAAATATCCGGGCGTTTTTTACGTCGAAGGAACCGGGCGCGACGGACAACCCGAACGCATCTACTATTACGTTTTCAGGAAAGACGGCAAGCAATTTGAGGAAAAAGCCGGGCGGGCGCGCGAGGACGCCATGACCCCGGCGAAGGCTGCCCGCATCAGGGCGGAGCGCATCGAGGGCAAGCGCAAGTCTCGGAAAGAGGTCCGCGAGGCCAAAAAGAAACGACCTTTGACTTTCCGTGACTTATTCCAAAAGCACTACTTCCCGCACAGCCAAGCCACCAAACGCAACGCTCAGTCCTGGCGCCGCGAGGACGCCTTGTTTCGTCTTTGGGTCGATCCTGTTATCGGAAGCAAGGCCCTGCCCGACGTCTCCGCTTTTCATCTGGAACGCATCAAGTCAGACATGGCGAAGGCCGGCCGTGCGCCTCGAAGCGTCCATTACGCCTTAGCCCTCGTAAGGCAAGTTTACAATTACGCAAAGACTCACGACTTCTACAATGGGGAAAGCCCTATTTCCAAAGTCAAAAAGCCTTCGATCCAAGACAACCGCCGAATGCGCTACCTGACGAAAGGGGAAGCTGAAAGTCTTCTGGACGAATTAGCAAAGAAAAGCACGGACGTCCATGATATGGCCCTGGTTTCACTCCATACAGGACTGCGGGCGGGGGAAATTTTCAGCTTGCAATGGGGCGACGTGGACATTTCCAGGGGCACGGTTGCCATTAAGGATACCAAGTCAGGACGAAACCGCGTTGTGTTTATGACGGACCGAGTGAAGGCCATGTTTGAAAGCCGATGGGAAGGCGCGCCGACTGACCTTGTTTTCCCCGGCCGCGAAGGAAAGAAAATTGTTCAAATGAGCGATACCTTCAACCGGGTTGTGGCAACGCTGGGCTTTAACCAAGGCATTGAGGACCCCCGACAGCGCGTTTGCTTTCACACATGCAGGCACAGTCATGCCTCTTGGCTGGTTGAACAGGGAACGGACCTTTACACGGTCAAAGAGCTCTTGGGCCATGCCAATTTTTCAATGACGAGCAGGTATAGCCATTTAGGTGAAAACGTGCTCCAGGGGGCCATTAAGCGCCTGAATGAGACGCTTGAGCCCGACACCAAGACGGGGAAACTCGTCAGCTTGAAGAAATAACCCAGTTTCGGCGGATAGTCTCCGGCTGATCCCCGGAGACGAACGGCGGCGACCCTGGCCGCCTTCCGCCGGAAAACTTCAGGGACCGTGAAGGGGGCGGATGCGGATGATGGACGAAAAAGAGCGGCATGAGGAAGTTGAGAGCCTGATTGAGGAAACTACCAGAGTGCTGAAGAATAATGTTAAGAATGTTTCAAAATGTTTTAACCCAGTTGAATATCTTGCTGGAAATATTCGTGTCCTTTTTGGAAATAGGGATAAATACCCGTTAGAAGGTGAAAATGTCATTTTAGAAATTAGTAATGCATGGATAATGTTTGACAAATGCTTAGATACAATTAGAAAATTTCATGAAGAAAATCCTCTCTTTTTTATTGATAATAATGAACTTTTAGATGCGTATGAAAAACTAGCTAGTGCAGTTGATAGCTTGGCTAAAAGCGTCAATTATATAGTTGTTACAAGTTTTGCCGCAGGATACGCAGTCGCAGCGCATGAAACCAGCAACCGGAACAGAGCTAACGTCGCAACCAAGTCTGAACGTCGAAATTCTAATAAAGAAATTGTCTATAATTACCTTAAAGAACGAGATTTTGAGAAAACGAGAAATACCGCTCGTGAATTGATGGACCTTCTTAATAAGGACGAAATGCAATACACGGACGTCAATGCAGTAAGACGGTTGATGAATGAGGTCCTGGCAGAAAATACGAAGTAGATAAAACACCGTTCAAGCGGTTTAAGCGCCGTTCATACCGCTTAAACGTCGATTTGTCTATTGATTGCAGTACTTTAGCACGTTATCTTGACCCTCAAGATTAACGTGCTTTTTTATTTCTAGGAGGTTTTACCATGCGACATTTCTTGAACGAAAAGCAAGGAGCGGAATGGCTTAACGTCAAAGTGCAAACGCTTCGGAACTGGCGGCATCTCGGCAAAGGTCCGGTGTATTTCGTTGTCGGGGAACGGTCGATCCGCTACACGGAAGAGGATCTTGAGCGCTTCGCGTATGCGCGGCGAATTGTGCCCGACACCCATCAGTGCGCCGCAACCGAATGAACTTCAGCCGCTTGACATCCCCTCGCGTCGGTCTGGGAAGCCGACGAAAAAATGGCCCCTACCATCCCGGGGGCCACGGGGGGCTGTCAAGATTTTATGGGGTGGACCATGTTTATCTGGCCGAGTGATGTCAATTGGGAGACCTTCTTTTGGCTCCCGAAGCGATGGATTATCGAAATGGACTGGGCGAACTTGAGCCTTAGCGCGAAATCCATCTTGCCAGTGATCGCCGCACATGTGGACCGCAAGAGCGGGATTGCATTTCCATCAGAAGACCGCATAGGGCACCTCGCCGGCAGGACGCCGAAGTCCGTGCGCCAGGGGGTCAAGGATCTTGATGGGTTCGCCGATTTTAAGGTCTGGCGCGAACGTCAGCGGATCGAGGGTCTAGGTACGCGCTGGGGCTCAAAGCGTTACCGGCTGCACCTTCCGAAACAGGCAGGACCGAATGAAGCGTTTCCTTTCCGGAGTTGCTTCCTCCTCGGGGGAAACTGGAGCTTGCTGACGAGCGCAGCGCGAGCGCTTTATCCTGTGTTAGCGACGGTGAGCAAGTGGGATGCTGATATCTACAAGGAGCTGGATCTTGAGTGGTCCGACAACCATGAGCCGATGGACACGGCCGAGGAATATGGCACTCGAAGATTCAATCTGATCGAAGAAGCAGAGCTGAACCTGGCGCTTTTTTCCGAACTGGCCGGGATCAGCCGCAGGGGAATCAAGGACGCCATGAAAAGCCTCGAGGAGCGTGGCTTCATCGAGCGGGAATCGACCGAGTTGTTTTGCGGCTGGAAGGTGTATATCCGAGCAAGCTATACCTACAAAAGAAAGTGGTTGAACGGGCTCCTTGCAAAGCAGCGTCAGAACGTGGCCGAAGATAGCACATAGCAAAAACTACCGATAGGCTCATAGAAAAAACTACCGGTAGAGCATAGAAAAAATGACCGGTAGAGCATAGCAAAAACTACCGCTATATCAGGTTTAAGACTATCAGGTTTTAAGACTATCAGGTTTTATCAGGGTCCGAAGCAGGGACCCGCTTCGGACGCGGCGACTTCTTAAATTCAAAAGTCCAGCCAGCAGGAAGGAACTCACCCATGCTTGAGAAAATCAATTCAGAATTTGAACGCTGTCCTTCGTGTGGCGCCTACCGGGGACAGTATCATCGACCGGAGTGCCCCTATTCGGAGGAGACGGAGCCGGATCCCGAACAGGATGATAGGGAGTTATACCGGATCGCTTTTGACCAGGATTGAGGGTGAAGCAGTGGATCAGCTCAGCAAAGAGGGAATATCGGAAGCGGCTTCCAGAAAACGAGGCCGGCCACGGCGCATAAATGATCCACGGTTAGAATCTCAAGTTGATTTTCTGGCGGCTGGTATCCGTTCGGAACGTGGCAGGCAGGATGTTTTCTACAGACTTTTCGCGCTTCACCTTCTGGACGATGAGCGCTTTGAATGGCTCGGATCGACCGCAGCCATGAAGGAGGGCCGCAAGTCCATGAGGCTGTCCATACTGGCCGAACTCGGGCGGATTCCTGACGACCAGGAACGGGAGCGGATCGCGCTGGAGGTTTGCAGACTAAAGCCGAAGACGAAGGACGCCGTGGTGATGATCCGGCGCTATCGGCTCGGACGTGAGGCGAAGGCGGATCCGTTCCGACTATGGGATCGGCTGGCCGATACCGTGAACAGCTATATCGAGGCGCACCCTTCCGTCAGCATGGGGGAGATTGCCGAGACCCTTCGCGACATGGCGGAACATATTGAGGAAGGCTGTATTTGATCGGCAACCATCAACCGGCGCCGAGCGCCAGGAAGCACAGGGGAATTGTCACACCTGGCAAGAGGTGATACACGGATCGAAGTGGCTAAAAGGCTTTATATAGCAATGGATTATCTTTGCAATATCATAGGAAAGATCAGAAAAAACCGTGACAGCCATGGCCATAAGTAGGAGGGGAATATCTCATTTTTTTTGTCCAGAATGTCAGGCAAGATAAAAACGCTTGACATTTTAGAAATTGTCTGAAACACAAGAATAAGCTGTCATCGGTGTCCATAAGCACCACCACAAACGAAGCGCAAGACCCGGAGAGCCGCGATTCACGCGGCTTTTGCCGTCTAGGGGTGAGCCGCACCAGCAAGCGCAGCGCTACCTTTTGCACCAGATTTTCGATTTTCAGCATGGCGATCTTCCTGAAGGGAGACCGCCTTTTTTAATGCCACCACAACACAACAAAGGAGATTCGACATGAGAAGGACCGAACAAAAGCAAATTCGAGTTACTCCGGCGACCTGGACCCGCCTCAAACTCTTGTCAGTGGCGCGAGGCACACCTATGGGCCAGACCCTCGATGATCTGCTCACCTTTGCCGGGACCTTCAGTCCTGAAGAGTGTGGATTCCTCGCGCACAAGACGGGCATCCCGGCAAAGGAGCTGTTCCCCGACAGAGAGATCGAAGGGCCGGACACCGAATGGACCGCCGAGGTGGATCTGTAATGCTCGGGGTGAGGGCACGCCATAACGAAGACACCACTTCGCTTCTGAGGCGCTTCCGCAGCGCATGCCGGCGGGACGGGATTCTCCGTGACATGAGACCACGACCGCCGAAGCCGAGCGAACGCCGCCGGCAAAAGGCCAGGGGCGCCATGATCCGGCGCATCAGGGCCGAACGTAAGGCTAGGGCGCGCAAAAGTGAGGAATGATTTTTCCATCACCGACGATGGAACGGGGCCGAGACGCGCTCGGCGATACCGGAGCGGGGGCGGAGTCAAGGCCGTTTCTGCTCATCTGGTTTGCTGCTCAGCACAGGCACAGGCACAGGCGGGGGCTGGGGGCTGCTCACCCCGATTCCCTGGAACGGGCGAACCGCATCCGATGATGAGGGAAGCCTCGACCGCAACGCGAACGAACCCGGCCATTCCTACGAACGACCGGTCCCCGACACCCAGCGCATCCGATGATCGCCGGCTGTATCGGGCTCGGCAATTAACATATTGACATAACTATATAAATGGAGGCCACACGATGGCTGCAATTGAGATTGAAATTCGGGAACTGACCTTGGACATTGGTCGGATTCTCTCGAAGGCTGAGGCCGAAAAAAGAGACCTGAGCCGCAAGGAAACGCACGAAATCCGCCAGATCGAGGACAAGATCGAGGACCTTCGTGATGAGCTGGCGTCAAGCCGGCGGCATTTCGCCGATCTGATCGAATCGGACCCCGGAAGCCGGTCAATGCTCCGGCCGCCGGCCGATGACCGTCAGGCTGCACCACCGTCGCGTCGGGCACGGTACGACTCGGAAATGGTCCGAGCGCTTGACGGTTATTTTCGCCGCGGCAAGTTTGAGAGCCGAACCTTGCAGATGGATCTGGACACCGCTGGCGGATATGCGGTGTTACCTGAGAGCATCACCACAGAGATCCTGCACGACCTCGACAACAGCGTGTTTGTCCGAGGACTAGCAAGAATGTTTCGCGTGGCGAAGTCCGCGAGCCTGGGCATCCCCATCATGGACGCGGACGTTTCCGACCCGGAATTTACGAGCGAAGTTGCCGAGGCGGACCTCGACAGTGCAATGAGCTTTGAGAAGCGGGCGTTGTATCCTCGCCGGCTCGTGAAGGCAATCAAAGTCTCGCGTGACCTGATCGAGCGATCTTCCGCAAACATTGCAGAGTTTATAATCAACCGCCTCACTCAAAAGATTTCCGTGGTCGAAGAAAGCAAGTTTCTGACCGGTTCAGGATCGAATGAACCTCTTGGAATTTTCACCGTCAGCGATTTTGGTGTGAGCACCTCGCGTGACATATCGACAGGTAACACGAACACGGCGATCACAGCCGATGGACTGATAAATGCCCTTTACAATCTAAAGGGGCAATACATCAGGAGCGGGTCATGCCGATGGATTTTTCACCGGGATGCTATCAAGATGATTCGGAAGCTGAAAGACGGAAGCGGCACATACCTATGGCAGGCCGGATTGGGTGACAATAGACCGTCGACAATTTTGGGCATCCCGTACACTATTTCGGAGTATTGTCCAAATACATTCACGAGTGGTTTACGTGTTGGTTGCGTGGGCGACCTGAGCTTTTATGGAATTGCCGAAGCCGATCAGATCAGCGTACAAGCGCTACTCGAAAAATATGCGCTTGAAAATTGCAACGCATACGTCGCACAGACCCACGTTGACGGCGGACCCTTGATCGAAGAGGCGTTTTCGATGGTCACCTTGGCATAAACACTCTAGCAATTAGGTGAATTGTCACCACCCTCTGCACCAAGTGCGGGAGCTTCGGCTCCCGCCACCACCATCGAGACAGCGACATCGACAGCGCTGTTTGGCTGGTGGTAGAGCAGTACCACCGCTGGCGATTAGGCCGCCGGCAAGGTTCCTCCGTAGAAGCGAGCAGGGGGGGCGCGTCGGCGTCCCCTGCTCAACCCCATGGGCGGTCTCATTCCCTACAAGGCAACCGCGCTAGACCGGGCGCTCAGTAAATTTTATATGAAAATAATTATTTCCTTTCAAAAATTCTTCCTAAAAATGAGTTAGCTATGGCTAGACTATGCAAGGAAGCGCTGGAATGGCGCAAAAAGCTGGAAGCTGAGTACAATTTAGGCGATGCTGAAGCGCAGCTTCTTATGGCAAGCATGACGAGGACCTTTGACCAGTTGCGCCGCGCTGAACGCCAGGTTGAAACGGACGGCATGACGCAGATCGACCGGTTCGGAAAGATCATCGCGCACCCGCTTTTGAGCGTCATACGGGATTGCCGGGCTTCGATTTTGCAATACCTTAAACATCTTGGCCTTGAGGCCGAACCCCCGCGACCAGCACCAGGACGGCCGCCGAAATGGAGTTGACATGAAGGCACAAAGAACGAAAAAAGCAAGCAGCTGGCAGCAGTTACCGGGCTATATTCGGGCATTTTTGACCGACAACGGCGCCCATGTGGAAGGCAACGAATGGGAACGGATGTTCGCTTCTCAGCTCCGCGATGGAATGAAGGGGCCGCGAGGTGAGGACCCCCGCGAGCTCTGGCGCGAGCACGGAGCACCTTTTTTGAAACAATTCATCGAAGAGCACCCCGGCCGGCGGCCACAAGCATGGTGGCTGTATGATGCACCCGAACCCGGCCGGCGGCGCCTCGGGGGGGTTGGCACGCCATGCAGTGAGGTCCTGGCTTATGCCCCATATTTCAAATATGGATTGCCAAACGAGGGCTATATCTCGGAATTTGACCTTGAAATGTACGGCGACGACTTCGAGGGCCGGCCGATTGACCCGAGCGACCCGCCGAAATATGAATCTCAAGCAAGCTATTTGGACCGGCTGAACCTGTTCGTACCCGGGGAGAGGGAACGGATACCGCCGGCCGACTTCGAGCCGGAACGGATCGAGGCCGACGAAGACGACTGACATCATCCAGTAGTGGTACAAAGTGTACCACCACCTTTAGGGGGGGGGGGGGATATGGAAGAGGCCGTCGAATTTTTGAGGGACGAGATTATGAAACTCCGACTTCTCCAGGGAATCCTGGCGAACTCGCGCCGGGTTCCGCTCGAAGAGATGGGGCTGACCTACCTGGCCAGCGTGGCCGCCGTTATCGGCAGCGTGGGGGATAATCTGGACGAGCTCGCGCAGTGGATCGAATCGGAGCCATAGACCCCACCAGGGCCACCAGGATGGACGCAGATCGACGATTTTAATTGACAGGTGCTCCGACATATGGTTACGCTCAGAACGTCAAAATTCACAGCCGGGAGGCCAGCCGTTACATGGCTATTTCTATTTCATCAATAGGTATTTTGTGCGCGCAGTGTGGAGGATCCGCGAGGACTCCGGGGTTGTTGTGACCCTTGACAACACTGCGCGCTTTTTCTATTGGAGGGGTGACCATGAAGACCGTCAAGATCACAACGAACCTGAGCACAGCAGCAGCCTGGAGACTGAACCGCCTCGCGCAAGCCTGGCATTGCAGCAGCGCGGAGGTCATGGAGCGGATCACCAGGGAGGCGGCCGACACTTACAAGCGGACCCTTTTTCCGCCGGCCGATGCGGCCGAAGGTGGGGAGGTGCAAGTATGATCTTTTTATACGACCTGAAAGACCCTAACGTTATAATTGAGTCAATGGTCCGGCGGCTCCGGGTTGTAGAGGAGGAGCTGCGCGAGCGCCCTGACAGTGAATTAGACGGTTATGTCTTCATCATTGAAAGCGTGGTCGATGATCTTATGGCGTACCATATCGGCATGTATGGGGAGGATAGTCCATTTTCAGATGTGGAGTTTCCGAGCACAGCGGAGTTGATCGCCGCATCTAAGGAGGCGACGCCATGACCGAGAAGAGAATTGCGCACGTCTTCGAAGAAGTGACTGGTCTCTATCACTTCTGTTCGAACGACCTACCCTACCGAGACGCCCGGGGCCCGGGTTACAAGTCTAAGGCCGCAGCCGTAAGGGCCGCGTGGCAAAGCGGATACACGCACGCGATGGGTGGAGGGTGTCCCTGGACCGGTCTCCGGTTGATACCAGGGCGGTTTAGAGTGGAAGGCCAGGAGGTGAAGCCATGACCGGCGCTCTCAGACCGTCAGATCGCGCGGGGGTTAGGGGTGGACCATAAGACAGTGAGCGCTCAAAGGGCGGAGTCAGAGAGTATTGGGGAAATTCCCCAATGCCCCCGACAAACATCCGATGGCAGGACCTACCCCGCACAGCGCAAGCAGCCCGCCACCATGAGCCGCCTTCGGGCGGCTCTTTTGTCTCCAGCACCCCACCGGACGCAGCAGGACGCGCCAGGATCGACGATCTACCTTTGACCCTTGTCATGGTATGGGCGGAACGGGAACGGCCGTGTTTGACTTGCTGATCCGGGTCCAGGTGGGTCAGGGGGCGGGCCTGGGATTCGGAAACAGGGATTGTTTGTGTCCAATTGGACACATTTGCTACAGCGACCGACGCGTCTATAAGCCGGTACGCCTGCCGACGTTGCATATCCCACCGCTCCCGGCAATAGTCCTCGAAGGTGGCGTGGGTCTCGCGGTGGAGGTACGTGAACGGAGTGTACACGCACCCGCAACCCGCGCCAGTCCTACCGGATCGAAGACGCCTACACCAAGCGAGGCTGCAAACCTGAATTTTGCTGGGTGCTGGGTATAGTGCTGGGTACGTTTCTGGCCGAAATGAAAAAGGGGCTACGTTTTTGACGTAACCCCTTGATTTTACTGGCGCGCCTGGGAGGACTCGGACCCCCGACCTGCGGATTAGAAGTCCGCTGCTCTATCCAGCTGAGCTACAGGCGCTTACATGACACGACATGATTTTATACCGCAAATGGCTTTGATCCGCAGCAAAAAAAATCGCGGGGAGCTTCATCGGGCGGCGGGATCGGTCCTTTCGAGCAGGGCGAGCCTGAGGGTGTTCAGTCCGGTGACCGCGCCCCGGGATCGGAGGGTCGCGCAGGTCCCGCCCATGTGCCATGAAAAGGCCTTCCAGAGATCCGTCCTGTCGGCGACGATCGCGTGCGCATCGACCTGCCAACCCTCGGCGTCTCTCTCGGGGCATCCCAGGATCATAAGCGCAACATCGGCGTTGCTTCGCGAAAGGAAGGCCGCCGCAAAGCGCCTGAGATCCGCTTCCTCCCACGGTCGAGAGCGGGAGGTCCGATCCCCTGGATTTTGTTCACGGCACTGGTCCCAGGCCATGAGGGACGCTTTGCTCCGGATCACCTGCGCCTCCCCCAACGGGAAGTCATCGACGCGCGAGACGAGGCAGGCGGCCGTGCCGCTGGTGAAGGATTCGAGAATCGAGAGAGACAGGCCGCGCGACGTAAGCAGGGCCGCGATCACGGACTCGAGGGTTTCTTCGTCTAAACCGAAGATCCGCCTGCCGAGGCGCGAACGGATCTCCTCTTCGACCGGTGCGATCCGCTGTAGGGCGCCTTCCCGATCTCCGGCGCGGACGGCGATTCGGATCTTGATCTCGCCCTCGGAAGCCAGCAGGCCGATCTCTGGATCGCCGCCCGGTTTGATCAAATCCCCGATCGATTGATCCACCTGACTCTCGCCGATCCCTACGGTCTTCAAAGTCCGATAAAAGAGCACCTGCTCCGGCAGGCGGAAAAACCGCCGTATCCAGGGCAGCACCGTGCTAGGGAACAGGACTTTGAGTTCGCGGGGAACACCGGGGAGGCAGGCGATGGCCTTATCCCCGATCCGGCAAATGAAGCCCGGCGCGGTTCCAACCGGGTTTCGCACCGCTTCGGCCCCCTGAGGGACGAACGCCTGGCGGCGGTTGTTCTCCGCCATGTGGTAGCCGTAGCGCTTGAAGATCGCCTCGATGTCCGCCATCAGCGGCTCCCGGAACTCCAGCGGCACACCCGCCACAGCCGCCACAGCCTCCCGGGTCAGGTCATCCAGCGTCGGCCCGAGGCCGCCGGTCGTGATCACCAGGGCGCACCGGTCGAGCGCCACTCTCAAGGCGTCAACGATCTCGCCGATCTCGTCCCCGACCGCGATCCGCAGCCGCACCCGGAGCCCGGCCTCCGCCAGCGCCTCAGCGAGGTAGCAGGCATTCGTATCCACGATCTGCCCGAGCAGAAGCTCCGTCCCAATGGTGACGACCGCGCAATCCTTCAGCCCGCCGCTCGATCCCGCGTCGGAGTCCTTTTCCACTGCTGCAGGCACCCACTATCTCCTAATGCTCAAGACATGCCACCACGGAAAACCACACTCAACAGCCGCCCCATGCAGCCTGAAACGAGGCAGATCTGGCCCCTTCCAGAAAAGTCGAACCAAGAACCCTTCGCTCCGACTGCCTCACCTCCAATGGCCTGCATCCGATCCGATGCGACCCACAATGAAGTGGAATCTACGGGCGAAAGGCGCCGCGATCACCCCGCCGTCTGCTGGAATGGACCAGGAAGGGTTTTCATCCGCATCCAGGCTTCTCTTGACCCCGATACCCTCAGGGACGACCTCAATCCATCAGGAGAGATTTTCTTTTCTTCTGCGAGCGGCCCAGGGCGAGCCCGATGATCAGTCCGACAAAAAGCACCAGCGCGCCGGTCGCAAACCACTTGTTCCGCTCATTCGAGCGGAGCGCGTCATTCTCCTTGCGCAATTCCCCCACCGTCTTTTCAAGCCCCGCCAGGGTTTCCGAACACTGGCGATGGGCCTCCTTGACGGCTAAAACACCCGCAGAGTCTTTTTTCAGCGTCTCATGCGCCTGCTCGAGCGTCTGCAAGGCGCTGGTCTTTTCCGCCAATTGACTCGTCAAACGCTGATTCTCCTCGTAGACAGACTCCCATTCGCCTTTTGTCTTCGATGAGAGCGCCTTCAGCCGCTCGTATTTCTCCTCGAAGGATCTGGCTTTTGCCTCCCACGGTTCGCGCGTCATGAGGTAGCGCGCCAACACCCAGCCCTCGACCGCTTTGCCTTCTTCATCCCTCAGGCGCACCCTGTTCCAGCCCTGGTCCTCCCCCAGAACCTCCACAGACGCCCCGGAATCGAGGAAAGCGATGATCTTGTGCCCCGTGCTCGGGCCCGTTCGAACCGTCACTTGGAAGGAATCCGTCACATAAGCCCGCTCCGCCCAGGCGGAGCCGCATGTCATCAGCAGCAGGAAGCATCCCAGAGCCAGGCCGTAAATGCGCATTCGTGTCACTCCTCTCAACCTACCCTTTTTTCTTCCAAAGCACACGGATATCATCGATTCGCGTTTCGGAGTATTGCCCCTGCGGATCTTTCTCGAGGTATTTCACCATATCCCAGATGGTGTTGAGCGCCATCGCCACCCCAACCAACGCCTCCATCTCGACGCCGGTCTTGGCCTCGGCGCGCACGAGGCAGCGGGCCTCGACGCTGCTGTCCTTCACATCGAAGCGCACGCTCACCGTTTCTAGCAGGATCTGGTGACAGTGCGGAACCAACAGGTGCGTCTGCTTGGCGGCTGTCATCCCGGCGACCTCCGCCACGGGGAGAGGGTCTCCCTTCCGGACCTCGCCGCGCCGGATAACCGCAACGGTCTCCGCCCGCAGATGAATGACCCCGCCCGCCTCGGCTTCCCGCTTGATCACCGGCTTGGCGCCTACATCGATCATCCCCATCGTCGATCCCCTCCCCTACTCTTTGAAGATCTCCCGCTTGCGGCTCGCCTCGGCCTTGATCCGGTTCACCGTCTGTTCGAGGGCCGGGAAGACGTGCTCACGGGTATCCCCACCGACCGCTACCGCCATCACCTCATCCCCCACCGAAAGACGGCCGGGATTGACTTCTACCAACACATCGACAATGCCGTCCATTGCTTTGGTTTCATTGACAATACGCTCTATGACATCTGGATCGAAGACCACCTCGATAGCCGAGACCTGCCCCCCTTTCAAGGAGTGGCCTCTGACGATCCCCAGGTGGCTTGCAATCATGCCCATCGCATCGAATCGAGGGTGCCGTTTAAGCGTTTGAATCATCGCGCTCAGGTCCATCATCGTCTCCTTTGTCTGCACTGTGCGCCGAGAATTCCCGGCGCTCATCATCCAGGTTGAACAGCCTGCGAGTCACATCCAGGTAATCGTTGACCGTCTTGCGGTCCGCCCGCCCTTTCAGGAAGAGGATGGGATCGTTCAGCAGTTTCTCCGCAATCGAACGGGCAAGCGTTGCAACAGCCTCCTGCTGCCATTCAGGCAGATGCTCGAGCGCCGAATGGCTCTTCCTGAGTTCGGTCTGTATGATCGTTTCGGCCTTGCGCTGCAGGGACACGATCGTAGGGACCACGGAAAGGGTCTTCAACCACTTCTCGAACTTGCACACCTCCTCCTCGACGATCGCCCTGGCCTTGAGCGCTTCCTGGCGCCTTTGGGCCAGGTTGAACTGAATCACCCCTTTCAGATCGTCGATATCGTACACGTAAACGTTGTCGAGCGTGTTGACCCGCGGCTCGACGTCCCGCGGAACCGCAATGTCGATGAAGAAAAGCGGACGGTTTCGCCGTTTCTTGAGGCAGGCCTTCACCTGCGCATGGGTGATGACATAGCCGGCGGCGGCGGTCGATGCCACGACGATATCGACATCCTGGAGCCGCGCATCGATCTCCTCGAGCGTGACCGCCTTCGCCCCCAACGGCGCGGCAACCTGCTGCGCGCGCTCGAGGGTCCGGTTGGCCACGAAGATCTCCTGCGCCCCCTGGCGGTAAAGGTGCTTGGCGGCCAGTTCCGCCATCTCGCCCGCCCCGATGAGCAGAACCTTTTTCCCCTCCAGTTCGTGGAAGATCTTCTTCGCCAGTTCCACCGCGGCGTAGCTGATGGAGACAGCCGCCTCGCAGATGCCCGTCTCGGTCCGGACGCGTTTGGCGACATGGAAAGCGCGGTGCATCAACCGGTTCAGGATCACCCCTGAGGACTTCTCGCGGGTCGCCAGGAAGTAGGCCTCCTTGATCTGGCCCAGGATCTGCGGCTCGCCCACGACCATGGAGTCGAGGCTCGAGGCGACGCTGAACACATGCCCGACAGCCTCCCTGTCCTCGAGCACATAAAGATGGGCTCGCAGGATCCCTTCTTCGACCCGCCCCATGCGGGCCAGAAACTCCACGACCGCTTCGGCCGCCGGCCCGGGATTCTCCGTCGTGAACAGGGCCTCCACCCGGTTGCAGGTCGAAAGGAAGAAGCTTTCCTGAAGTGAGCCGATCCCGCGCATGGCCCTCAGCGCCT
The DNA here is from genome assembly GCF_000422285.1 of Desulfatiglans anilini DSM 4660. NCBI lineage: Bacteria > Pseudomonadati > Thermodesulfobacteriota > Desulfobacteria > Desulfatiglandales > Desulfatiglandaceae > Desulfatiglans > Desulfatiglans anilini. Next base: position 103,247 of record NZ_AULM01000010.1, on the reverse strand, counting down.
GCCCCGCGCTGTCCGCCTCACCCGCCAGGCATTCCCGCAGTTCCACAGGAGCGGTCTCATGGTTCATTCCGATGCTGATGATCTTCATCACAATCCATTCCGGGCGCCGAGATTCTCGAAGCTGTGGTATCCGCCGAGCCAGAAACTCGCCCCTGCAAATGTAAAGATCAGCATCGCGAAACAGACCATCGCCATAATCGCCGCGCGCCGGCCGCGCCATCCAACGGTCAGCCGCTGGTGCAGCAACACGGCGTAAAGGAGCCAGGTAATCAACGACCAGACCTCCTTGGGATCCCACTGCCAGTAGCTCCCCAAGGCCACCTGGGCATAAATGGAGCCCGTGATCATCCCGACGGTCATAAAGGAAAAACCATAGATCAAGGCATGATGAGCGATCGCATCGAGGGTGGCCAGGGACGGCAGCCTGGTGTACAGCGCACCAAGCCGTTTCCGCTTGATGAACCGCTCCTGGAGCAGATACATCCCGGAGGCCACGAAAGTGATGGTAAAGAGGCCGTTCCCAGCGAAGACCGTCACCACATGCACCGGCAGCCACAAGCTCTTGAAGATCGGTTTGACCGGCTCATCGACTCCGGTCAGCGTAAAGGACAAGGCCATCAGGAAGGCGGCGAAAGGTGCGACGAAGGAACCGAGGACCTTCAGTCTGAATCGGATCTCGAAGATCAGATAAACCAGGACGATGCTCCAGGCGAAGAACCCGAGCGCCGCCTTGAAATTCAAAACGGGCGCGGCTTCCAGGAGATGATAACGATAGCCCAGGAAGATCGTGTGGGCAATGAACCCGGCCAGCAGGAAGCCGTACCCGTACCGGAAGAATCCTTTCCGCCGCGTGATGATGTAGGCCAGGAAACCGGCGGTGGCCATCCATTCGAGAATCAGCGCCAGATAAAACCAGAGCAAGCGGCTTACTCCTCCGCCTCGGCGCCTTTTTGCGCCGCTCGACAGATCTCCTGCGGATCGAGCCCTCCGGGCAGAATCCCGGCAAGAATGGCCTCGACCTCGGTCCACGCCCCCCGGCCGATGGCTTCGAGCGCCTTCGAACCCGCGAGTTCATGGAAAACCCGGCTGTTTTCCTCCTGCGTCAGGCCCAGCGCCATGACGGCCTCCCTGATGCATCCCATCATCCTGAGGAAAAGGGCATACTCGGGGCCGAACAGAGTTTCGAGCCTGCGGCGGATCCGCTTGGCGGTTGCCGGACTGCGGCCCGAAGTCGAAACGGCCAGGACGAGATCGCCGCGCTTGATGATGGAGGGAAGGATGAACGTGCAGTCGGCCGGCTGATCCACCGCATTGATGAGAATCCCGCGCGCCTGGGCATCCTCGCTGACAACGTGATTGAGCTCCGCGTCATCCGTGGCCGCAACCGCCAGAAAAGCGCCGGAAAGACACGAAGGTTCGTAGGCCTGCCCAAGGTAGCGGATCCGCCCGCTCTCAGCCAGCGCCTGCAGCGCCGGCGTCACCTCCCTTGAGACAAGCGTGACCACCCCTCCGTACTCGAGCAGCGTCTGAACCTTTCTTTCGGCAACCTTCCCGCCCCCGACGACCAGCACACGGCGGCCTTCGAGGGCAAGCATGACCGGAAAATATTTCACAGGCGTTTCCCCGGGCCCGAACTATCCCGTTCAAAAAAGATTTCCACTCTCATCTTCACACATGAAGGTTCGCGCCAGCGGCGGCCCCAATGACAATTTGCCCCCGGCTCTCATCCTCACACATAACGGTCTGCGAGTTCCTTGATGAACTGTTCCACCCCGTCACGGCCTTCCTTGACTTCCACATCCTGGATCAGCCGCTGGATCTTCTGGTAAGTCGACGGATCCCGTTTCAAATCGAGCGGGGAGCGGTAGGCACCGCCGCGCCTGCCGACACGGTAGACCAGCCGGTCCTCATCCGGAAGCTCCTGGTAGCGCTCGATCGCCTCGAGCATCTTCTCCTTGTCCTCCGGAAGTTTCCCCTCGATGTCCTCCATCAGGTTCATGATGTGATCGCTCGTGACCGTGCTCGTAATGCCATCGAGATGCTCGATGAACACCCGGAGTTCTTCGGCGAGCATGTCGTCCGTCTGCATGATGAACTCGCCCTTCTCGAGAAGTTCATAGAGGGGTACGCGCTTCGGGATGCGGAGACTTCTCAACCGGATGAAATGGGGGTTGATGGCGTTCAGCACCCTGGCGGTCTCGACCGCGTGTTCCCGCCACATCTCCTGCCCCCCCAGCCCTGGCATGACGTATTCGGAAAGCTCCATCCCCGCATCCACCACCAGCCTCCCGGCCTGGATGTGCTGGGCGGCCGTCACGCCCTTTTTCATGAGCTTGAGAACGGGATCATAGCCGCTCTCGAGGCCGATGTGGACCCGATCGAGCCCGGCCTCATGGATGGCCTTCATCGCCTCCAGGCTCTTCCGGACGATCGTCCGGGACCGCGAATAGGTCGTGACGCGCTTGATCTCAGGGAAGGTCTCCCGCAGAAAACTCAGACAGGCTACCAGATCCTCGGTCGGCATGACCAGATTGTCGGCATCCTGAAGAAAACAGGCGCCCGTACCGTAGTACAGCCAGGCTGCCACGCTGTGGTAGGCGTCAGTGTACCCTCCCCCGCTGAAGATGTCGCTTACGACCTTGTCCGTGACCTTGCCGGATTCCCCGAGCTTCCAGGAAAGGTCCTTGATCTCGTCGGCGATTTCCCGCGCGGTGCGGATGTCTTGCTTGATTTCCTCGACCGTCCGCAGCGAAAACTTCCGATTCTTGTATACCGGACAAAAACGGCACTGATTCCACGGGCAATTCCGCGTAAAACGCAACAGCAGGCTGCGTGCCTCATTCGGCGGCCGAATGGGGCCCTGCTCGAATGTCTTGCGAGTCATGACGATAAACCGCTCCTTCATTCAATGACGATATGGAAATGGGCTTTTGCCCATGCGAACAAAATCGAACGGTCACCGTGCACCGACCTGTGCATGCGAACCGCAATCCTGAAAATTCACCCTGAAATCGGCAAGAAGACCCGTTCAGAGTCGAAATTTGCCCGTAGGGCACATTCATTTCCGGCCCTCGCGCACCAGCACCCAGCCTGTTTACGTTCGGTATCGAAGGCGATTCGAAGAGACCTCCTCCTGCCGGAAACCAGCTTATTAATATGACAGACACCTTGGAATATATCAACCTCAATCAAGGCCATCGACCTGCGGCCGCTCAGCGGGCGCATTCCTCCTTCGAGCCAAACGCTGCCAATCGCTTGTGGACAGCCGGCTTCGGCCCCATTCACGATGGCAAAATTCATCAGGACAGGATATGATCGGCTGCATCGCATGCAAATGGAAGCCATCAGCCGGATTCAGGCTCCTCAGCGGCCAACCGCAATGCAAAGAAAACCGAAAGGAACCTGATCATTTCTGAAAAAACATCGAGAGAACCCTTTCAGAGGCACCCCATGAACACCGGATCGAGCTACCTTATGGAGAGCGACGAGGAGAGTTTCCGCCTCGAAACCAAGACCGACTCAAAGACCTTCGAGACCCAGGCGAAATGGAGCGGCATCCGTCCAGGAATGCGAGTCCTGGATGCAGGCTGCGGCCCCGGCTTGACTTCTGCGATCCTTCAGCGTCTGGTTCAGCCTGGAGGAGAAGTTTGGGGCATCGACTATTCCCCGAAGCGCGTCGACTACGCGGCCCGGAAATACGGGAAGGATTCCGCCATTCGATTCGAGGTTCACGATATCAGAAAACCGATTGAAATATCCGGTCTATTCGACTGCATCCTGGTCCGATTCGTCCTGGAATACAACTTGGCTGAAGCCATGCAAATCGTGGAAAACCTGACACGTCTACTGAAAAGCCGGGGAATTCTCTGCCTGATCGATCTTGACTACAACTGCCTCAGCCATTTCCCCTTGCCTGAAGAGATAGGAAAGATCCTAATGGACCTCATGCGGCTGCTGGAAGAAAAATACAACTTCGACCCATACGCCGGAAGAAAACTTTACAGCTACCTGTACGATAGCGGCTATCGGGATATCACGGTGGATTTGCAGGCTCACCATCTCATCTACGGCGAGGTGAAAGAGCACGACTTCTTCAATTGGTTGAAGAAGGCTGAAATGGCCACACGGAAAGCACAATCCCTGTTCTCGGGATATCCTGGCGGACACACAGGATTTTTCGAAGATTTCCTGAACTTTTTCAGAGATCCGGCGCGTTTTACCTACACGCCTGTCATTCTGTGCAAGGGGATCAGGCCTTAGGATGAGCATCCAGCAATCTACCTTTGTCTAGCACACGTCTGACTGTGTCGGCCATTTCCCTCATCCTCAACGGCTTTATGAGCAAAGCCCGAAGGCCGATTTCCGCCGCGTAGCGTTCCGTCATCTTCTGCTTGAATCCTGTGCAAAGGATGATCGGGATATCCTCTCTGATCGACAGGACCTCCTGCGCCAGCCCCTCTCCTGTCAGGTGCGGCATCGTCAGATCTGTTATCACAAGATCGAAGTCGTTCGGCCTGGACCGAAACAACTGGAGCGCCTGCAGGCTGCTGCTGCAGGCATTTACCCTGTACCCGAGGAATTCCAGCATTTCTTTGCCCAGATGCACCAGTGCATGCTCGTCGTCCACGAAAAGGATCCTCTCGTCTCCCCGCGGCAAATCCTCTGACGGCTGCAATACGGGCAACTCACCCCCCTCGATGACCGGCAGAAACACATCGAAAGCCGTCCCATCCTCCCGGTTACTCGAGACGGTTATGACACCCTCATGGCTCTTTACGATCCCGTGCACCACCGCAAGTCCGAGTCCGGTCCCTTCTCCAGTCTTCTTCGTCGTGAAATACGGTTCGAAAATACGGTCCAAGACCTCCGGCGCAATCCCGTATCCCGTATCCTGGACCTGCAGCCTCACATACTTTCCAGGTTCGAGTCCGGGGCTGCGGAACGCGAAACCTTCATCGACACTCCAGTTGCGAAGGCTCACCGTGAGGATCCCCCCCCTCTCCTGCATGGCATGGAGTGCGTTGGTGCAAAGGTTCATCAGGACTTGATGGATCTGGGTAGGATCCGCCTTGACCACTCCCGCGTCCGGATCGATATCCTGTTTGATTTGTATGGTGGAAGGCAATGATGCACGCAAAAGCTTAAGTGCCTCCTTAACGATCGGTCCGATCTGCGCCGGCAGGAGTTGCTGCTGGCCCTGCCGGCTGAACGATAGGATTTGCCCGACCAGATCCTTCGCACGATCGCTGGCACGCAGAACCTCTTCCAGGCTTTCTCTCGCCCGGCTCTCACCCGTCAGCCGCAGTTTCGCTATCTCGGCGTACCCGATGATGGCCGTCAAAATATTGTTGAAATCGTGCGCGATCCCGCCGGCCAGGGTTCCAATCGCCTCCATTTTCTGGGCCTGCTGCAACTTAATCTCCAAGGCCCGGTTGGCATCCGCCGCCTTCTTCAATTCAGTCACGTCATTGCCAATGCAAAGAATCTGTTGAATTTCCTGATCTGTATTCTTGAAAACGGGTTTGAATGTCCAAGCCACAATCACTTGCCGGCCGTCATGCCTTGTGCACTCACCTTCTGCAACCAGAAGCGATTGTGGTTTTCCCCTCATGTTCTTGAATAAGCGATATAGATTTAAACCCGCACGCGCCTTCGAGGAAAAAAGCGTTTCATGCACATTCCTGCCGATAATTTCCCCTTCCTTATAGCCAAAGAAATTCTGGGCGAATTCATTGAAGAAAGTCACTCGGAATTCAGGATCGACCCGCATGATAATACTATTGGCGTTTTCAACAAGCTCCCGGTATTTTCTTTCACTATTCTGCACTTCCTGAAAAGAGCGTGCGTTCACAATGCTTACAGCTGTTTGGGATGCCACACCCATTAAAAGATTCATGTCGCTCTGGTTCAATGACCTCTTGGTTTCAACATTGTCGACGACCAAGACCCCTAATGACCTACCCTTGTAAACCAATGGGACGCAAATGACCGATGTGGCATTGAATTGAGAAATCAGCTCATAACTTTTTGTTGAAAGATCATCTTTCATGACCTCCACGTCATCCAGTAGAAATCCCTTTTGATGCTTAAAAGCCTGGACGGCGAACCCTTTCGACTCTGGGTTGTCCAAGTGGAACTCTGCCTTCTTCAAGACCTTTTCCTCTTCTGCGCTATACCCATAGCCGGCCTTGTAAATCAATTTCTCATTTTCTTGATTCGCGAGCCAGATAACCCCTCTGTCGAAATCGAGCCGCTTCGAAATGACCGCCATCACATCTTCCAGAAGCTGGTCAACCTCAAGCACTTCGGACGTCGCCCGACCGATCTCCTCGACCAGCAATGCATTGTTGTAGCGGATATTCATTTCATCTAGAAGCTTCTTCGCCGTATCGCCCTGCTGTTCCAGTGTTTTGGCAAGCTCTTGTTTTTCGAGATTGTCCGCGTAAACGGACAGCGCAAGAACGCTAAACGCGAAGATTTCCGCAATCGCGATGCTCACCTCGACATGCCAGAGAAAGAGAGAGGCACCCGTCAAAAGCACCCCGAACAAAACGGCATAGTTACGCGCCATCTTCCAGAGGCTGGAAGGCGTCTTTTCCCAACTCACCATGTAGCGGCAGGCCTTCGCCCCGTTGTGAAAACACTCGGGATGCTCGATAGTCGCGAACTTGTCCGTGAAAAACCGCGCCAGGGCCTCGAAGGTTCCCATGCGATTTTCGCACTGGTACAGCTTTTCCTGGACGCCCGGCCTGGGCGTCACGACCAATTCGATTTTATTCGGAGCCACCTTTCTCGAGGTAATATCGGCTCCGCGGCTGATCATGGGATAGAGACGGGCCATGAGAAGGTAGGCGGTGCTCAAACGGACAAGACCAAGGGTGTATTTCTTCGCGACCCCCATCGCATCGGATGAGGCGGCAAATCTTCCAACATCCCGGGCGATGTGGGGGTTGCCGGTCTTCTCGACCAGGATGTCATGAAAGCGGTCGACCTGCCGTTGCGTAAACCAGTGGGCCTCGTCGTCCACCGCATAGACCGGCATCTCGGCATAGTGAAGCAGCGTTTCCAACTCGATTTCGGGATATTCTCTCTTGAGAAATTCGATGTAACCTTTGGTGATTCTGCTGTTGTAAATCGCTGCATCTTCCGTCATGGCAGTTTGTCCCCGACCCTCTCATGAGTCTAGATCCGGAAATGGTCTTTTGGGTCAATCTCGGCGTTGATCTGCACGTTTGCCTGTGCGGCGCACTATCCGTTATCAAGGAAATCCCTCGTTTGCAGATTCGGCGGCCGTCAGGCCGCCCCACGCAAGCAAACGCAAAAAAGGAAGGTAGAAGAAAATATCAGGATTATCGGGACTTATACTTAAGGAAGGAAAAAATATCAAGAAGCTTTTTCTGGAGAAGCTTCTTCTCTTACAGGCTCCTCCCAATAGCGGATACGGAATTTTTTCTTGAGAAATTCCATGAATTCCGAAATGATAGCCACATCATACGCCCAGAGCACATACTGTTTTAGATCTTTCGGAGCCTTATTCGCACAGGAAACGTATCCCCCGGGAAAAACCATTACGGGAACATTATCCGTTTTATAATCCGACGCCAATTGATTGACAGCCTCATAAAAGACAGGCCAAGGTAAGGACTTGGGCTCAAGGATAATCGCCTTGATACCATTGATCAACTCCGAAAAATTGAATCCGAAATCGGATTGGTCAAGGATGATAACAGCACATAACTTCTTATTGTAGATTAAAGAATACAATCTCGTTTTCCTTGTGAAATCGATATCCTTATAAATACTTTCAATCGTTTTGTTATTCTGCATATTTTCCGGCAGCATTGAAAATATATTCAGCATCAAACCACCTGAAATATGATTGTAGAATAAATTCAATTGAAATAAATCCATTTTGCTTGTTGTTTTGATGTCAAAGTTTGAAATACTTATGTCTCTCTGTATTTTTTTGAAAATTGTAAAATACGAAAATACATCCATTGAGCACTTTTTATTGTCTTTCAATCCTCTTGAAAAACCACCGAAAACCCGATCCGGGAATTTGTTGTCGGGTCTGTAATAACAGAAAAGGTAATCCATATTCGATGATGGAAGACGGCACATATCATAGAGATAATACATGATTTGCTTGAGGACATTAAATCCGGTCGGCTTGCTTTCCAGAGCCTTTGCGGCATGGTGTTGAATTAACCATGCTTTTTCGTACGCCTGCACCATGGAGACGTGGGCAAAGATCCTGGAGTTCTGCTGGTACGTGAAATGACAGGCAATATCAGGGCATTCCTCGTAGAGTTTCTTGATGGTCCTTTTGAACTCGCTCTTTTCGGCATCGATCAAAGCGTACTTCCCCGGATAAATGAACCCCGTCTCGAAAAAAAACTCCCAGAGGGCATCCGGGTTGATGTGTGGAGAAACATGTGCTCGAGGATCCTGGACCTTGTTGATGACATTCGCTAATTTGTTAAAATCCCTCAGGCTCATATCGAGTATGGCCAATCCGCATCGGACGCTTCCTGCAGCTTCTTCTTCTCTTCTGTAAATGACCTGCGCTGAACAAACCGCGCAGGCGCCGCCCGCAAATTCGATCTCCAGTTTGGGAATGATCAAACCCTGGACCAACAGGCCTTCATCGCCATGTTCACAGACAGAAAACCCCGAGGTCGAAAGATCGCAAACATCGAGCGTCACGGAGGTATCGAGGAGAGGATGAAGGAAGTTGACCGTGGGGGGCGGCGACAGACGCTGTCTGGGACTCCGGATGCGCCTCCGCTGAAAGCGGCTGATTTCTTTCTGGGTGGGCTCGAGGACAATCTGCCTGTCCTCCGTCGCACCAAGCGGGAGCCGCTGTCCGCGCACGAACCGGCAAAGGCCCGAATATATCACATCCTGATCAGTCCTGATCTGCAAACCGATCGGCTCGTCCGTATTGAGCCACTGGAAGGCCCCGGTGGACAGGGGACTCACGCAGACCTTGAAAGCTCGCGCATTGAAATCAACCAGGCTGCCCGAAGCAAGAAAACCGCTCTGAATAACCTCGACGTTCAGACGCTTCTGGCAGACATACCGCCGCATCTCACGCCTTGCCACCGAATAGGCCCCTTCCGTGAACTGCAGCACAGGCTCCCCCCCGCCTCCCATCCCGAAACTGATCGGAACAACGAGCACCGAAGCACCCCGGTCGATCAGCAAATGGCCTGCATTCACGGCATCATCGAGAAATCCGGCCGGCGGTTCACCCTCCCACCGGCAGCTCAATCCATCCCCGGCGCACACATTCGGATACACCCGAATCAGAATACTCTCTTCAAACCTCGAGTGCTGGAGGCGCAGCAGGATCCCATTACCGGTAAAATTCATGTAATTCAAAATATTTATAACATATTTTCCATCTACCGAAGAACCATCTCCACCATCGATCAGATCACTGTGCTTAAAGAGTGAGGGAGGAAACTGATTGTCGAGCAGGACAATCTCTCCCCTCGGTTTACCAGTCCCTGAAACCATCTCAACTGCATTGCCGTTCTCCATCTTCTCCCCTCTCCCCATTTTCGACCAGGTCGAGCTTTGCACCTGTCTATCCGAAACGGCTTGTCCAGAACAAGCCACCCTCCAAATAAAAACAAAAAACCTACTCCGGGAACTGCGCTGGTTAGAAGAAGAAAGACCTCCCGATCAATTTTTCCAGCCTGAAACCGAAGCCTCCCGCGCCGCCAAACACGGGTTGCGGCAGAAACAAGGCAGCACAATCCGTTCTCGACAAAAGCGCTTTCTGGCAAGCGAACTGTCATCCATCCAGCCATAGGGCATCGGCTTCGACCGCAAAAAGTATCCCTTCCCGAAAGGCCAGGCTGTGAATCAGCACCGATTCCGACAAACCATTGCTGCCCAGCAAAGGGATGCGCACGACCCGAAACACCGTTTCCGGTAATTCCGCCGTCCCCTCCCAAATCTCCCGCAGCAGATCGGCCTCGCTTCTGGTAATGCCCGTGTACAAGAAATCGATCTCTTCGCGAGCGATGAAGCGCTTGGCATAGGACATATGAAATCGGACCAGATCCTTCCAGTTCAAGACGCTTTCATGCATCTTCCAGTGGAAAAGGAGCTTGAAGATGCTCTGGCCTCTCCCGGCAGCCCCGTCAGACATTTCCTGCCCGAAAAATCGTTTTTCCGCGGCACGATTCATCCAGGTCACACGAAGCGAGCCATCGATAAAATAGGAGGGAACCCGCTCCGTATCGAATGTAAGGCGCAGCCCATCGTCGGTGCCGCCGGCGTTAGGGGAAGGACGGCTGCACTCATCGCTTCTCTCCCGGGCATGCGCTGAAATGCCCTTTTCGTCAAAAGATGCAAGAGCGGATCTCTCCGTCGGGACCCCGCGAAGCATCGCGATGATGGCCTCGATTGTCTTGCCGCTTCTTTTTAATTGTCTAATTTCTTCGATACGGTCCAATACGGACGGAGGGAAATAGCCCAACCGCTTCGGCCCGCCGGCCGTGGCTCGGGGATTCGCCAGAACCGGCTTGGGCAAAAGGCCCAAGCGGATGTAATTGTTGAGTGTTGCCCTAGAAATACCCGTGGTTGCAATGATTTCTTTGCTCGAGACCCATTCTTGAGATGGATGTCCGGCCATTGCGAAATTAACCGTCGGGCTGAATTGTCTGCGTTTTTAGACTATTTGAGAGGACTTTGACAGATAGGCAAAGAAAAGTCAACAGATAAAGATATCTGTTCAAATTGAAAGGCGCTTTTATAAGAAAAGTGATCTGATTATTTATACAGTTTAAAATGCTTCCCCGACCAAAATCCCCCGCCCCGGGACAACCAGCCCATACGCCATAAGCAGGTCGAAGAATCGCGGGCGCATCTCATCCCCCTCCCCTGCCATTCCCTACCGCGTGCAACAAAGCCCCCGGGATCGGCGCTGCGATCCACCGGTGTGCGGGAGAACCGCAGCGCGTGGCAACGCAAGCGCAAGGTCCCTTTCTCAATCGGAGAGGGATTCCAAACGCACGAACTGCGCCCCTTCCGATTGCATTTCTTCGATCGCCCTCTCCCCGTCTCCCGCGGTCACATCAACCGCCCGGACCGCATCTTCGAGGAGGAGAACCTCGTAGCCCCTTCGCAGGGCATCGAGAACCGTGTGGCGGACACAGTAATCGGTGGCAAGCCCACCCACCCAGAGTCGTTTGGTTTCCGCACGCTTGAGGTGATGCTCGAGGGTTTCCTCCTCGAAGCCCGAATATCCCTCTTTTTCCGCTTCCGCACCCGTCGAGACGATGACGGCGGATCCCGGCAAGTGCAGTCCCGGAGAAAAAGCCGCGCCGGGGGTCTCTAGAACACAGTGCGGCGGCCAAGGGCCACCCTGCTGTTTGAAGGAGCCATGGTCCGGCGGGTGCCAGTCACGCGTTGCGATAATCGGCAAGCCCTTTCCCTCGAAAATCTTCATGTAACGGTTCAAGACCGGGACCACCTCCTCCCCGCCCGGCACCTCCAGCGCACCGCCGCGCAAGAAGTCGTTCTGGATGTCGATGAGGACCAGGGCATCGCCTTTTCCAGGTTGCGGGGAAACGGCGGCATCTTCCTCGCCCTCAGAGTCGCCGATGCCTGTCGCCGCCCTGTAATCGTCGCAGGGTTCATCGGCATCAGCCGCCCTCGCCTGTTCGGCGGACGGCGCAGTCCTGCAGAAATCAAGCGGCTCTCCATTTCGTTTATCCTTGTCAGCCATCGTCGAACCCTCCTGTCCTTCTTATCTGCCCTTCAAAAGAGGCCATCTGCCGCGTCACACGCATCCCGTCTCCCGGCGGCGCAGTCATGCGCAGCCCTTAATCCACGGAATTTCACAAACCTTGCAGCAGGCCTTTTTCAACGGCCTGTACACCAGAGATTTTTCCACACGCGGCGCCGTACCGGAAGACCATATCCGGATGGATGGCAATAGAGAGACGTCATGCCCCCGCGTTCAGTCTCGAGCTTGCGGAACTATGCCGATTCTCGCCTATTTTCAACCCACTGTCCAGACCAGTCTCAGCAGGCCGGGGGTTGGTGCATCGAACTCCGTTTCTCGATGGGTGAATTTTGCCACCTGAAAGCTGATGCAACCACTCAAAATAGATCGTCAAGCATTTGTTATTGCATACTTTTGTGTAAAAAGGATTTTTCGGATTCCCTTCGGCCCTCTGACCTCCAAAACAATAAAGTCTTGAGCTCCGTCCTGCCCGGTGTTAAACATGTATTTTTTTGAATCTCTCTTTCGAAACAGGGCAATATACGCTAGGACCCTAAAGACATGGCGAAACCAAAACGTTCGGGCCGGGAGATCCTCGGTCAGGCCAGACAGGTTCTGACGATCGAGGCGGAAAGCATCCTCGCCCTGGTGGACAAAGTCGGCCCTTCCTTTACAAGGGCCATCGAAATGATCCTCAAATCCAAGGGACGGGTCATCCTGACGGGCATGGGCAAGTCCGGCCTGATCGCCCGGAAGATAGCCGCCACCCTGAACAGCACCGGCACACCCGCCCTTTTCCTGCATCCCGCGGAGGCCATCCACGGTGATCTCGGCATGGTGACGCAAGATGACATTGTCCTGGCCATCTCCAATAGCGGGCAAACGAATGAAATCAATATGATACTCCCCATTTTGAAACAGATGGGCACAGGGGTGATCGGATTCACCGGGCGGCTCGACTCTTCGATGGCCGCCCTCTGCGACGAGGTGATCGACGTCGGCGTCGACCGGGAGGCCTGCCCGATGGGATTGGCCCCGACAGCCAGTACAACCGCCGCCCTCGCCATGGGAGACGCCTTGGCTGTCGTCCTCATCAACCAGCATCGGTTCAGCCAGGACGACTTTCGGCGCTTCCACCCAGGCGGAAGTCTTGGCGAGCGCTTGTCGGTGAAACTGCGGGAGATCATGCTGACGGGCGACCGCATCCCCATTGTAACGCTGGATACACCGATCGCCGAAGCCATCCGTGAGATGAACGTCAAGGACTTGGGCGCAACGCTCGTCGTCAGGGAGGACCGAACCCTCGAAGGCATTTTCACCGACGGTGACATACGGCGCATCCTGCTCAACGACCGCCCAGATCTTGCCCGGCCGATCAGCTCCGTCATGACCCCCTCCCCCAAGACCGTCGACGAAGACCAGACCACCCTTGAGGCCCTGGGGCTGATGGAGCTTTACGAGATCACGCACCTGGCCGTCGTCGACCGGGGCCACTGCGTGGTCGGCATTGTCCATCTCCACGACCTGCTTGGGCGGGAGGAGTTCAAAGTCAATGGCAAACATCCGCTCCCCTAAGGGGCTCCTGACCGATCTCGTCACCCCGATGCAAGGCGACGGATCGCTCGACAGCCGAAGCCTGGGACGTCTGCTCGACCGTGTCGCAGGCAACTGCCAGGCGGTGCTCCTCGCAAGCCCACGGGCGGGCGAGGGCGTTTTCCTCGATCCGGACACCCGGGCCAAACTCCTCGAAGACGCCCTGCTGGTACTTCGCGGCCGAAAACCTGTCCTCATCTGGTTCACCAACGAAGATGAAGAACGCACCCGGCAGACCCTGGTGATCCTGAACCGCCTGCGGAAGCGTCACGCCGCGGAGCACGCCGTTTTCTTCGTCGATGCGCCCTTGTACTACCACAGCAACCGCGGGCTCGCCGCTCTCTATCGGGAATACCGGGAGTTGACCGGCGATGGGACGTTTCTGCTTTACAACGACCCGGCTCTCGTCGGTTCGACCGCAAAGCGGCTTAAACGCAGCAACATCCGCACCGCCATCCTGAAAGAGCTCAGCTCGCTGCCCCATCTTGCGGGCCTGATCTTCCACGGCTCCCTCGACCGCGCCGGGGGTTATCAGAAGGCGGTGAGGGCGCACCCCGATTTCCGGATCTACGACGGCGACGAGGAGCATTTTCTGGATTTTCCGAGCATGAGCGGCGTGGTTTCCTGCGGTGCGAACCTCCTGTCCAGCGGCTGGCAGACGATCATGCAGTCGTCGCTGCACCTCGAGGGATCTTCGAAAAACTACCCTGACTTTCTGAGACAGATCTGGGATCTCGGCAATTTCCTGCGCCTCGTCAAAAAGCGCTATGATGCTTCCCCGGCCGCTGTGATCAAAGCGGTCCTGGCAAAGGAGGGGGTCATCGAGTCCCCCTTTTCGCACGTCCCCTGCCCTGCGGCCGAAGCGCTGGCCGGGGAGATCGCAGCGATGATGAAAGACCGCCCACGGTGACACGCATTCAATCCAGACTCCATCCGGAAACGGTCTTTTTCGCCCATCTCTGCGTCAACCTGCACGTTGGCGTGCACGGCGACCGGCAGGCCGCCCCCGCGCAAACGCATGACGGCGTTGATATGGGCAGAAAACCCTCATTAGCGACTGGGAGATTCGGTTGCACCCGGCAAATCAATTCCGGACCGAAACCATCTGGGGCCGCACACCTGCTCCTGTTGCTGTGCGCCCTTCTTGTGGGTTCTATTTTTCTCCAGGGATGCCGCGACCAGAAAACGGCCGGTGAAACCGCCGGCCGCGAAGCGCCGGAGGTTGCGGTCTCCGTCGTTCCGATTCACCCCGCCCCCCTCCGCGACATCCTGATTCTGCCGGGTCAAACCGAACCGCACCTGGACGTGCGGGTCGCCTCCGATGCAGCCGGGCGTGTCGAGGCGCTCCTTTTCCGCGAAGGAGCCGCCGTTGCAAAGGGGGAGCTCCTGGCCAGGATCGATGTCGCGGCCCGCAAGGCGGCTCTGGACCGGGCTAAGGCGGCCTATGAACTGGCGGAAAACGTTTACGACCGGCGCCGCAAGCTCTTCGACCGGCGGATCATCACCCAGGAGGAGCTCGACTACAGCATCGCCGAACGGACCCGTGCCGAGGCGGATCTCGATCAGGCCCGGGTGGAATACCAGGACGGTTTCGTGCACGCGCCGATCAGCGGCCGCGTCAACCTTCTGCACGTGGACCAGGGTGAATTCATCAGCCGGGGCGACCCGTTGCTGGACCTCGTCGACATCGAGCAGATCGAGATCATCGCCAGTGTGCCCGAGAGCGATGTCCGTTATCTCCGGGTCGGTCAAAGCGTACAGGTCCGTATCGATGCCCTGCCGGGAAAAGAGTCCCTCGGCCGCATCGATTTCATCGCCTTCAAGGCCGATCCCGCCACCAAGACCTTTCGGGTGAAGGTCGTGATGGACAATACGGCCCTCGAGATTCGGCCCGGCATGATCGCGAGGCTCGCCTTCCTGCGCCGCGTCATTCCCGATGCGCTGGCTGTTCCCCTCTTCGCCGTCGTTGACCGGAGCGGCGAACGGCTGGTCTTTGTCGTCGAGGACGGTTTCGCCCGCGCACGCAGCGCGGAGATCGGTGTCATCGAAGGGGACCGCGTCCAGATCGTCACGGGTCTCGAGCCTGGAGATCAGCTGATCGTCAAGGGGCAGCGCAACGTCGAAGAGGGAACGAGGGTCCGGATCCAATGATCATCAACCAAACCGCCCTCAAGCGGGAGGTAACGGTCTTCGCCCTGCTCGTCCTGATCGTCGTCACCGGTCTGTACTGCTACCTGACCATCCCGCGGGAATCCTTTCCGGACATCACCATCCCCTACGTGTTCGTCAACACGACCTATGAGGGCGTGGCCCCGGAAGACATGGAAGAACTGATCACCGTCCCCATCGAGCGCAAGCTCAAGGGCCTTGCCGACGTTGAAGAGATCCGCTCGACATCGGCCGAAGGCATCTCCACCGTGGCCATCAAATTCCTTCCCGACATCGATATCGACGATGCCGTGCAGAAGGTCCGGGACAAGGTGGACCAGGCCAAGCCCGACCTGCCCAATGACCTGCCTGACGAACCGGTCATCCTCGAAGTCAACTTCTCCGACCTTCCGGTAATCCGGGTGGTCCTCTCGGGCCCCTTCAATCTGCGGCGCCTGCAGAATTTCGCCGAGGATCTGGAGGATCGCATGGAGGCGATCCCGGGGGTGCTCGACGCCGAACTGAGCGGCGGTCTCGAGCGGGAGATCCATGTCGCCTTCGACCTCGACCGGGTGGCCGCCTACAACGTGCCCTTTTCGAGCATCGTGGAGTCCGTCACAAGAAGCAACGTCAACATGCCGGGCGGCAGCATGGACATCAGCGAGGGGAAATACCTCGTGCGGGTCCCCGAGGATTTCAAACAGCCGGCGGAGATCTTTTCGATCGTCGCCTTCGTCCGCGACGGGAAACCCGTCTACCTCCGCGACATCGCCACCATCCTCGACACCCACAAAGACCCCCTCACCCGAAGCCGCATCAACGGCGAGCAGAGCGTGACCCTCGCCATCAAGAAGCGCACCGGCGAGAATATCGTCCGGGTCACAGACGAGGTCAAGCGGGTCGTCGCGGAAATGAAACCGCTCCTCCCTTCCGCGCTCGCCATCGACCTGACCTCCGACATGTCCGACGACGTGCGGCTCATGATCGCGGATCTGGAGAACAACATCCTCACGGGCCTCGTCCTCGTCCTGGCGGTCATCTTCATCTTCATCGGCGGCCGCTCAGCCTTCTTCGTGGCGTTGGCCATCCCCTACTCGATGCTCATCACCTTCGCGCTCCTCGCCGCCTTCGGCATCACCCTCAACATGGTGGTCCTCTTCTCGCTGATCCTCGCCCTCGGCATGCTCGTGGACAACGGCATCGTCATCGTCGAGAACATCTACCGCCACATCCAGCAGGGAATGACGCGCGGGGAGGCGGCCGCGGTCGGCACCGATCAGGTCGCCTGGCCGGTGATCACGTCCACGCTGACCACCCTCGGCGCCTTCTTCCCGATGCTCTTCTGGCCCGGCATCATGGGGGAATTCATGAAGTTCCTCCCGCAGACCATCATCATGGCCCTGTCGGCTTCCCTCTTCGTGGCCCTGGTGATCAACCCCGTCCTTTCCGCACGCTACCAGACGGCCAAACCGGCAGCCCCCGCCAACGGCGCGCAGCCGGGCCGTGAACCGCTCGTCAAGCGCGTCTACGCCCGCCTCCTCGAGGGGTCCTTAAGACATCCGATCCTGGTGGTTTTCCTGGCCTTCCTGCTTCTCATCGGTTCGGCGGCAGCCTTCGGGCTCCTCGGCAAGGGCTTCGAGTTCTTCCCTGAAACCGAACCACGGCGTGCCTATGTCCACATCAAGGCGCCCGAGGGGGCGAGCCTCGACGCCTCCGACCAGCTCGTCAAAGAGGTCGAGTCCGTCCTCTCCCCATACGAGGACATCCGCTATGTCATCTCCGACGTCGGGCTGGTCGGAGGGGACCCCTTTTCACAGGGCGGGACCGGCACCCACCTGAGCCGGGTGGCCCTCGATTTCCGGGAATTCCACGACCGGACGCGCCCATCGTCCGAAATTGTCAAAGAGGTTCGCACCCGGCTGCTGGAGCGGATCATCGGGGCGGAGGTGCAGGTCGAAAGAGAAGAGGAAGGCCCGCCCACCGGTCCGCCCATCAACCTCGAGATCAGCGGCGATGACATCCACGTGCTCGGCGAACTCGCCGCCCGGGTCCACAAGGCGATCAGCGACATCCCCGGCCTCGTTGACCTGAAAGACAACTTCGTCAAGGGAAAGCCGGAGATCCGCATCCGGGTCGACAAGGAAAAGGCAGCCCTCCTGGGGCTCGACACCTATTATATCGCCTACACCATCAAGGCCGCCATCAACGGCGTCAAGGTCGGCGTTTTCCGCGACGGGAAGGATGAATACGACATCCTGGCCCGGCTCCCCGAGCGCGACCGCCACAGCATCGAGAACCTCGAGCGTCTCACGATCTCGGGCCCGCGCGGAGAGCCGATCCCCCTGTCTACGGTCGCCGAGATCGGCATCGCGAGCGGCCTCGGCGCCATCATGCGCCTCGACCAGAAGCGCGTCGTCACCATTTCGGGGGATGTCTCCGGGAGGCTCGCCAATGAGGTCATCCGGGATATCGAGGCCCGGATCGGGGCGGGATTCGAGTGGCCCCGCGGCTACAACCACCGCTTCACCGGAGAACAGCAGGAGCAGGAAAAGGCCTCGGCCTTTCTCTCGAAGGCCTTCACAGCCACCCTTTTTCTGATCTTTCTGGTCCTGATGACCCAGTTCAACTCCTTTTTCACGCCCTGCATCATCCTGACCTCGGTCCTCCTGTCCCTGATCGGGGTCTTTCTGGGCCTCCTGATCACCGGGACCCCCTTCGGCGTCATCATGACGGGAATCGGCGTCATCAGTCTGGCGGGAGTGGTCGTGAACAACGCCATCGTGCTGATCGACTATTACAACCAGTTGAAAAACCGCGGGATGCCATTCAAGGAGGCCCTGGTGCAGGCGGGGATGGTGCGGTTCCGGCCCGTTATGCTTACGGCCATCACCACCATTCTCGGGCTCCTCCCCATGGCGACCGGCATCAGCCTCGACTTCAGACGGCTGGCCTTCGATATCGGCGGGGAATCTAGCCAATGGTGGGGCCCAATGGCGGTCGCGGTCATCTTCGGACTGGCCGTCGCCACCCTTCTGACGCTGGTGCTCGTCCCGGTGCTCTGCTTCATCGTGGAAAGCGGGCGCGCATGGCTCGAGGGGCGCGGGAGCCGCGGCACCCGCAAAAAGGCAGCCGCCTGACCGTAAACGTCAAGAGGAAGTCCGATGGTCGACGTTCCCAAAAGCATCCGCGTCAGCGGATACGCCGCCGAAATCGTCTGCGGCCTCCTGCCTCTGCCGGCCAGGGAAGCCGTTGCGGCGCATCTTGTCGAACACCGCGACGCCGCGGCCGTTCCAGCCATGATTCTCCATCGTTTTCCAGACTATGTCGGCGCGGAGGAGATCAAGCGCCTCTGGTACGAAGACCTGGACGCGATGCGTCGCATCATGCAGACAGCCGGACTGCGATGGCGCGATTTCCGGGAACTCGACAACCTCTTTCACCTGCGGGGCTTCGGCGGAGGCAGGGAGGGGCCGGGCCTTTTCGAGATCGGATTCTATGAGGGGGAGCGTTGTGTCTTCGAGTTCGTCCCCTACGACCCTCCCCCTGATGTCGATCCGCCCGCCCTTCATCTCCGGACGGTGCCGCTCCATTGGCTGGAGCCTCCCCGGGTTCCCCCGCATCCGCCGGATCAAAGCGCCGTCAGCGCAGGCACCTGGGCCAAGGGCACGGTGGTCTACCCCCTGCCGCCGGCGGAGATCATCGACCCCCGTGCCCTGAAATTGGACATGGCGGACCTGACCTCGATCGGGATCGGTGAAGACTCCTTCGTTGCCGGCCTCCGCTATCGCGGGGCGGCTTTGGAGGACGAAACGGTAAAGATCGGGGAAGAAGAAGGGTACCCCGTGACCTGGTATTCGTCTGCGCGCAGACGCTGGATGGAGATGTATCAGCGGGACTGACACCCTCTCAGGGGCGCTTCAGCATGGCTACCGTTGCAAAGCGCCCGGTGGCGCCCTCCCCTCTGTAGGAAAAGAACAGATCCTTCCGGCAGCGGGTGCAGATCCCGGCCGTCTCGATCCGTTCCCGCCGCAGGCCGGCGGCCATCAACTGATGGATGCTGAGGCCCCACAGGTCGAAATGCGCCTCCCCCACCCTGAAGGCGTTGAAGGAACGGGGAAATATCTCCCGGAAGGATTTGAACTCCGCACAGCACGGGCCGAGCGATGGTCCGACCCCCGCGCGGATGTCCCGCGGGATGCATCCGAAGACCTGCTCCATCACCGACACCGTACAGCCCAGGATGTTGCGCACGCTGCCGCGCCACCCGCTATGCGCGACCGCCGTCACGCGCCTTTCCGGGTCGAAGAGAACGACCCCCTGGCAGTCCGCCTGCTTGACCATGACGGCCAGACCGGGGGCATCGGTCACCAGGGCATCCGCGTCCGGAACCGTGTCTGCCAAGGCCGCTTCTTCCGGCCGAATCACCGCCACCGTATCCCCGTGGCACTGGTTCATCCAGAAGAGCCTCTCGGCCCCCAGGTGGCGGCGGATCCTCTCGAGGTTCCCCCGCACGCACCCTCCCGCATCGCCTACGCTTTCGCTGACATTGAGGGTGTCATACGGCGGAGAGCTTTCCCCGCCGCGCCTCGTGAAAACGGCGTGCGAAAGGCCGGGCTGCCGGGACAGGCCGGGGAACCGCAAAAATAGAGGGATTTGGGAGATCATGTGGAAAGAGGATTGGAGTCCTTGGCCGTGCATCCCCATTCGAAAACGCGACGAAGCGCCTCGGGATCCGGGAGATAGGAGGTAGATTCCATCACGACACAGGCATTCTTACTTACCGCTGCTTCCTTCCGGACCTGGCGGGGTTCATAAGCGCCGGTTACGTGAGGTCCACCTCGTCTCCAGGACGCCCTGGGGCGGTTTCGCGCGCCCCCTCAGTGGAGATCTTCGACCCCGCATGAGCGGATTTCGGGCTACAGGGCACCGCTAACTCCCCGTCTAGCACGACCAAGGCCTGATATCTCGTCCTGGATCAAGAACTTATCAAAAAAGATCAACGCGTTCCTTGAGCTCTTTACCCACCTTGAAAAAGGGCAGTTTCTTGGGGGCTACCTCGATAACATCCCCCGTCTTCGGGTTTCTTCCCTTATAGCCGTCGTAGTTCTTCACCTTGAAACTGCCCAGTCCACGAATCTCGACCCGCTCGCCCTTGACAAGGGCCATCTCCATTTCGGCGAAAATCGTATTGACCACCTCTTCGGCCTTCTTGAGCGGCAGATTTTCTTCTTTGGCAAGCGCTTCGATCAGCTGCGACTTGTTCATGGCACTCCTCTGGTGAAAATAAGGGAACGATTATGAGCGGTTACCGAGTAGATTGGGTAAACCTAATGGATCAGCCGCGTGAAGTCAAGCCAGAAAATGGATCCCCCATCCCCCTTCAGCCCAAAACGACCTATCCCGCCCGAGAAAGGCTCGAGACCTGGTAGAGGCGGTCCCGAGGCCCGATCCCCCTTCTCGAAACTATAGACCGATTCTTCGCCCACGCCCGAAAAACAAACGTTTGTGCGCAGGCATTCGGCGCCCGGCCCAGACTTAATCCTGCAAATCGAAGCCGCGAAGGGCATAAAAATCGCCGTTTCCGGGGAGGGAGCACAGCCCTGACCAGTCGCCCATTTCCGGCAGACACGATTTACATTCCCGCCGCGTTGCGTTATAAATGCGCAGACCGGCACGCACTGAAGCACCTGCCCGTTCGCCGCCCGCGCTTTCCGCCCCGGAACCGGTACCGGGAACCGCAGACTACCATGCGTCGTCCTCGGATGTAAAACACCCTTGTTCCGTGGACTCCCGCCGCATCTTCAAGGGAGCCCGCAAACCGCCGCCGGGCAGCCCGGCGAACTTAGAGCCGGGCACACGCCTGTTCAGCAACCCCAAAGGGGGTCGCAGACCGGGCGGCCTGCCCGGGGAAAGAAGGATCGTGCATGAAACCGCTGACCCACAAAGGCGTCGAAACCCTGGTGCCCTACCCCCCCGGAAAACCCATCGAGGAACTGGAACGGGAACTCGGCATCTTCGGTTCGATCAAGCTCGCCTCGAACGAAAACCCGCTTGGCCCTTCCCCTATGGCCGTGAAGGCGATCGTCGAGAAGATCCCGAATCTCCACCGCTATCCCGATGGGAGCGGCTATTATTTGAAGCGCAGGCTCGGGCAGCTTCTCAGCCTGCCGATGGAACAGATCATCCTCGGCAACGGCTCCAACGAAATCATCGAACTGATCATCAGGACCTTCCTTGCTCCGGGAGATGAGGCCGTTCAGGCCTTTCCGACATTCCTGGTCTACGAGAAGATGGTGCTCGGCGCCGGCGGGCTCATGATATCGGTCCCGCTGAAGGATTTCAGGATCGGTCTCGACGATGTTCATGCCGCGGTCACACCCCGGACCAAGATCATCTTCATCAACAACCCCAACAACCCGACCGGAACCATCCTTTTGAAGGACGAGATGCTCCGGTTCCTGGAGGACATCCCCCGCGACATCGTGGTCGTCCTCGACGAGGCCTACATCGAATTCACCACCGATCCGAACGTCGCCCGCGGAGAAGATCTGCTCGCCGTTTGCCCGCGTCTGATAGTGCTGAGGACCTTCTCGAAACTCTACGGCCTGGCGGGTCTCCGTATCGGTTATGGGTTCGCGCAGCCCGAACTGATCGATTACATGAACCGGGTCCGTCAGCCCTTCAACGCAAACGCCCTGGCGCAGGCCGGCGCGACGGCCGCTCTGGATGACCGCGATTTCGTCGCCCGCACCCTCGATACCACCCGCGCCGGGCTTGCTTTTCTCCACGCGGGGCTTCGTGAGATGGGCCTCGAGGCCCTGCCCACCCAGACCAACTATTTCCTGATCCGGGTCCCCATCCCCGGGAAACGGGTTTTCGAGCGGATGCTGCACGAAGGCGTGATCATCCGCGCCATGGACAGCTACGGTCTGCCGGAGTTCATCCGCATCAATGTGGGGCTCCCCGAGGAGAACGAACGGTTTCTCAACGCCATGAAAAAGGTGCTCGAAAGCGAAAGGCGGTAGTGCACTGGGAAACATCGTCGCCATAGACGGTCCAGCCGGCTCGGGCAAGAGCACCGTCAGCCGCAGCCTGGCCCGTGAACTCGGCTTCCTTTACCTGGATACGGGCGCCATGTACCGGGCCGCCGCCCTCGCCGCACAGCGCCGCTTCGGCAGCCGACTTCCCGGTGAAGAGCGGCTCGGAGCATTCTGCCGGAGCCTCGATGTGCACTTTTTGAACGAGACCGACCCTCCCCGTCTCTTCCTCGGCGAAGAAGACGTCTCGACAGCCATCCGCACACCCCAGATGGATATCCTGTCCTCGAATCTGTCCGCCATACCGGAGGTCAGATGGGCCATGGTCTCTCTTCAGCGCGGAATCGCGGCCTCGGCCGACCTCGTTGCCGAAGGCCGGGACATGGGGACGGTTGTCTTTCCCCGGGCGCAGCACAAGTTTTTCCTGACGGCCTCCCCTGAAACCCGTGCACGCAGGCGCTGGCAGGAACGGTTGGACCGGGGGGAGGACGCCGTGTTCGAGACCGTGCTCATCGAGCTCAAACGGCGGGACCGTCAGGATGAAAACCGTCCGGTCGCTCCGCTGCGTCCCGCCCAGGACGCGACGCTGATCGACACAGACGGCATGGAGGTCGATGCGGTGCTCGAAGCTCTGCTGAAAATCATCAAAAATTATTGAATAACGGCGGGCTTGATGAAATAGACGGTTGATATTATTTCCCGGATTTGTTAGTAATAAACATTTAAGCCAGCACGCAGGGCCAAAATGATGCAGGGGGGTACCAACTTTAATGGAAAAATCAACAACCGGCTTAACCAATAACGACACGTACGAAACCGAAAACATGGAAGCATTCCCCAACGACCGGGAAGAAGGCATGATGCAGGCCTCGGCCTCGGATGACGACATCGGATCCATGGACGACCTGCAGGACACCGAAAACTTCATGGAACTCTACGAGGAGAGCCTCAAGAGCATCCAGGAAGGCGAAGTGGTCAAAGGGGAAATCGTCCAGATCGACAAAGAATTTGTTCTGGTCGATATCGGTTACAAGTCCGAAGGGCAGATCCGGATCCAGGAATTCATCGACCCGGACGGCAACATGACCGCCAAAGTCGGCGACAAGGTGGATGTCCTCCTGGAAAGGCGTGAAAACGAGGACGGCACCATCATCCTTTCCAAGGAGAAGGCCGCCAAGATCAAGATCTGGGACGAGATCAAGGACATTTACGAGAGCAATGGAACCATCCAGGGGAAGATCCTTTCGCGTGTCAAAGGCGGACTCTCCGTCGACATCGGTCTCCAGGCCTTTCTGCCTGGATCGCAGGTGGATCTCCGGCCGGTGCGCGACATGGATTCCCTGGTCGGCACCGAGCACGAGTTCAAGATCGTCAAGTACAACAAGCGCCGGGGGAATATCGTCCTGTCGCGACGGGCGATCCTCGAAGCCGAGCGCGCCTCTCAGCGCGAAAAGACCCTGGCCCTCCTCGAAGAAGGCGCCATCCTCGAAGGCGCGGTCAAAAACATTACGGATTACGGTTTGTTCATCGACCTCGGCGGGATCGACGGACTCGTCCACATCACCGACATGTCCTGGGGGCGCGTCGGGCACCCCTCTGAAATGCACCAGGTAGGCGACACGATCCGTGTCAAGGTTCTCAGCTTCGATCCTGACAAGGAGCGTGTCTCCCTCGGGATCAAGCAGCTTACCCCGGATCCTTGGACCAACGCCGCCGTGCTCTATCCGCCCGGCACCAAGATCAAGGGCAAGGTGGTCAGCCTGACGGACTACGGCGCCTTCGTAGAGGTCGAGCAGGGCGTCGAGGGCCTTATCCACGTCTCCGAGATGTCCTGGACCCGCAAGATAAGGCATCCTTCCCAGATTCTGAACATCGGCGACGAGGTGGAGGCATTGGTCCTCAACCTCGACATCGAAAAGAAGCGGATATCCCTCGGCTTGAAACAGGTGGAACCCAACCCGTGGGATGTCATCGAAGAAAAATATCCGGTGGGGACCACGATCGAAGGACGTATCAAGAACATCACCGATTTCGGGATCTTCATCGGCATCGACGAGGGCATCGACGGTCTCGTCCACATCTCGGACATCTCATGGACCAAACGGATCAAGCACCCCTCCGAGATCTACAAGAAGGGCCAGGAGGTGCAGGCCGTCGTCCTGAACATCGACAAAGAAAACGAACGTTTCTCGCTCGGGATCAAGCAGCTGGCCCGCGACCCGTGGGACGAGATCCCCATCCGCTACAAACCCGGCACCCGTGTAACGGGGACGGTCACGAACGTCACCGACTTCGGTTTGTTCGTCGAACTGGAGGAGGGGATCGAGGGGTTGGTCCACGTCTCCGAGATCGCCAAGGACAAGCGGGGCAATCCTCTCTCGCGCTTTCAGGTGGATGACGTGATCCAGGCGAAGGTGCTGAATGTCTCCCCCGAGCAGAAGAAGATCGGCCTCTCGATTCGCAAACTCGAGGAAGGTTCAGAGAAGGAGAACTACACGAGCTATCTGAACAACCGTACAGAAGCGACGTCCAACCTGGGTGAACTGCTCAAGGAAGAGATGATGAACCTTCAGCGTCAGAGCGCCGCTGCGGCCGATGACGACGAAGAGCCGGGAGACGGCGATTTCGGCGAGGAAGAGTCCGACACCGACGCTCCCAAGGAAGAGTAACTCGAAGCCACATCGATTGCGCATCCCCTGCATCCAAGAAAGATCCGCGCCGTCGGCAGCCGTTCATCACCGTTGGAGCACCAGCCGGCTGCAGACGGCGCTTTTCGACCATAGGCCCCCATGTCCTCGAAAAAACGCTCCCTATTGGCTGTTTTCCTGGTCCTGTTCTCCGCGGCCGTCTTTTTCGGAGGGCTGCTCGTGCTGGTCATGCACCTCGCAGGGCCTGCCCCTGGGATCGCGTTCGGTCAAAAGATCGGCGTCGTCACCCTGAGCGGCCCGATCATGGACAGTCGCGAGGTGCTCGCCCAACTTGACGGGTTCAACCGCGACAAATCCATCAAAGCCATTATCCTGAGGGTAGACTCCCCGGGGGGGGCCGTCGGACCCAGCCAGGAGATCTACCGCGAGGTCAAAAGGATCAGCCAAAGCAAGCCCGTCGTGGCCTCCTTCGGAAGCGTCGCCGCCTCCGGCGGCTACTACGCGTCGGCCGGCGCCACGCGCATTGTAGCAAACCCGGGCACGATCACCGGGAGCATCGGCGTGATCATGGAGTTCTTCCGCTTCAAAAGCCTGCTGGAGAAGATCGGCGTCGAACTCGAGGTGCTCAAGACCGGGGAGTTCAAGGACATCGGCTCACCGCACCGGGATCTGACGGACCGTGACCGCGAGATGATCGGGCACCTGATCGGAGATATTCAGGAGCAGTTCGTGACGGATGTCGCCGCCGGAAGAGGGATCGAAATCGAGAAGGTGGTCAACATCGCGGACGGACGCGTTTTCTCGGGGGCAAAGGCGAAGGAACTGGGGCTGGTGGATGCGCTCGGCAATTTTCAGGACGCCGTGATCCTCTCCAAAGAACTTGCCGGCATCTCAGGAGAGGCTGAGCTCGTCCTCCCGAAGCGGCGCGAGATCGATTTTCTCAAACTTCTGACCGAATCGGCCGTCCAGGCCGTCATCCGCTCGCTGGAAGGCTCATCATCACGGATCCACTACAGGTGGCAAGGGCTCCCTGAAGCAGGCCTCACTCGAACAGACTGACATCCCCCTTCCCCACCCGGATGACCTCCGGAATGTCATCGATCAGCGAGACGACGCTCGACGGGCTCTGCGAAACCAACCCTCCGTCGATGATAGCATCCAGCTGGTGGCCGAAGGCCTCCTGGATGGAAAGCGGATCGTCGAACCCCGCGCTCGTGCTGATAATGGGCTTTCCCAAGGCATGGACGAGCGCCTGACAGATATGGTTGTCAGGCACCCGGATTCCGACCGTCTTGCGTTTTGTCAGCATGATCTTCGGGACGAGGCGGGTCCCCTCGAGGATGAAGGTGTAGGGGCCGGGCAGAAGACGTTTCATCGTCTTGTAGGCATAATTGGAAACGACCGCATACCGGCTGATCTCCGTCAATCCATCGCAGACGAAGGAAAAAGGCTTTTTGAGGGGCCTGTTCTTGAGGCGGTAAATCAGCTGAATGCCTTTTTTGTTGTAGAGATCGCAGCCTATGCCGTAGAAGGTGTCCGTGGGGTAGGCGATCACGCCGCCCCCCTCCAGGATCTCGGCCACACGGTGAATCAGCCTCTGTTGCGGGTTTTCAGGGTTGATGGCGAAAATCTGCGCCTTTTTGCCGGAGCCCGCTACTCCCGTCATGGAAAAACCCTCCGTCTGTCTTCTCGGATTTTGCCGCGCCCCCCTCCGCGGCCAGCGCCAAAGGGTTGCCGCTCGAACCATTGATCGGCCGCGGTTTCAAGGGTTGCCGTCGCCCAGGCCGAAGAGTTATCATGAGCAACTTGTACAGCGCCTGCTCCTGCAGCCGCTGCGAGATTCTCGAAGACGCCCTTTTCAAGGGCACATCCTCTTTATGGAGCCGTCTCGATGGATGGATACGCTATCGCCCTGGTTTTCGCAGTTCTCTTCGGCCTGGCCATCGGGAGTTTTCTGAACGTCCTCATTCATCGTGTTCCGCTCGGAAACTCCATTGTCGCGCCGCGGTCCTCCTGCCCTCATTGCGGCGCACCAATTCGCATCGGCGACAACATCCCCATCCTGAGCTACCTGATGCTGAGAGGCAAATGCCGCACCTGCCGACGCCCCATCAGTCCGCAGTACCCGATCGTCGAGGCCCTGACCGCCGGTTTGAGCCTTGCCCTCTTTATCAAATTCGGGCCGACATTGCAATATCTTCTCTTTTTTCTCTTCTGCGCGGCGCTGGAGGTCATCAGCGTGATCGATCTACACCACCGCATCATCCCTGACATCCTGTCTTTGCCGGGGATCCTCTGCGGCCTCGCCGCCGCCCTGTTGCTCGGCCACGTCAGCTTCGTCTCCTCCCTCATCGGAGCCATCGCCGGCGGGGGGATCCTTCTTCTGATCGCCTTCGCCTATGAACGGCTCACCGGACGCACCGGGATGGGTGGCGGAGACATCAAGCTGCTCGCGATGATCGGCGCCTGGCTGAGCGCCTGGTCCCTGCCCCTGGTCGTCCTCATCGCCTCTCTGAGCGGGATCGTGACCGGGCTCGTATTCATCGTCACAAGCGGGCAGGGCCTCAGGACCCGCATCCCTTTCGGCCCCTTCCTTTCGCTCGGAGCGGTCATCTATCTCTTTTTCGGGCCGCTCATTACGCGCTGGTACCTGGACGTCCTGTCCTAAGACGGCTGCCCGCGCCCTCTCCGGCATCGAAAAGCCGGGACGGAGCAACGGAAAACCCCTCACAGGCGGCCTTCAGCCCTCCGGAACATACGCCCTGTACAGGACGGCGCGACCCTGAACGGTGTAGGAGCGCACCGCAGCCGCCACCACGGCGGAGGAACCCTGCCGCAGACTGAGCGCCTCGCCCGTAACGGCATCGCTGATCAAGGCCTCGCCTTCGATACACAGAAGGATCTCGACGCTGTGCTTTGCCTCCGCCGCATAGCAGTCCCCTTCCGACAGCGCAATCCGCGACAGCCCGAACTCCTCCGCCGGCACATCGAAGACGGACTCGAACGGGTGGTCGGTCCTGGCTCGGAGGACCTCGACCGGCCGCGGATCGAAGCGCGCGATGTCCAGCAGCCCTTCAAGATCGACCCGCTTCCCGGTCAATCCGGCCCTGACAACGTTGTCGGAGTTCGCCATGAGTTCGATTCCCACTCCCCCGAGGTAGGCGTGCAGTTCCCCCGGCGCGACGAAGAAGCCTTCCCCGGGATCGAGCCGAACGAGGTTCATGAAAAGCGGCGCGAGGACGCCGATATCGGCCCGATATCGCTCCCCCAGACGAGCCACCCACTCGAACGCCGGGTGGGCTCCATCCAGGGCACGGGCGCAATCCATCGTCTTTTCGAGGCACTGTTCGCGTGCGCCGGCCGGCAGCTCGAAGAGCCCACGAAAAAGCTCCCTGATGGCCTGTGGATCTGCACCGTCCGCAGCCCCCTGCAATCCACTCAGCTCTACAGGCACTCCAGCCCGCCCGAGGAGTTCGCCTATCTCAACCGCAGGCCGGAACCCCTTCAGCGCCTCGAAAGACGTCACGGCCACCAGCAGTTCGGGTTTGTGGTTGGGGTCCCTGAAATTTCTTTCGAGCCCGTCGAGCGGGACTCCCTCCCGGTTCTCCCGCTCGAATCCTTCCCAGGCCTGCCGCCGGTCCGGATGAACCTGGATCGACAGCGGTTCATCCGCCGCGAGGATCTTGAAGAGGAACGGCAGCTCCGACCCGTATCGGCTCGCCGCCGACGGCCCCAGCACCTCTTCGGGGTGCTGCGCGATCCACCGGTCCAGCAGGAACCGCTCACCGTTCCGAACCAGACACGAAGGCGCCTTGTTGTGCGCCCCCATCCAAAGCTCGGCCCACGGTTCGGCGGCCTCATCTGCGCCCAACAGCCGGGGAATGGCGGTCCGGGACCCCCAGGCATAGTGCATCACACGGTTCTCCAACAGGCCGAGGCCGGAAAAGGCCGTTTCCTTTTCCATCCTCACCGCTCCTCCCCTGCAGCCGTCCCGGCCTCTCTTTCCCCCGCCAGATGCTCCCCTAAAAGCGCCTCGAGCTCCCGTACCTTCCCCCAATAGAAATGGTCCGTGCCGGGGATCACCTTCAAAACAGCCTCGGGGTTCCACTGCGGAACCAGCCGCTCCAAAAGATCGGCGGGCGCGATGTCATCTCCATTTCCCGTGATCACAAGGCTGAGCCGGTCCAATGTCTGCAGGCCGCTGAAATCCATGAAAGCGGCCGGGGGAGACACCATCACCACATCGCGTGCCTGCGGCAGCCGCGCCAGTGCATGGGCGATCACCCAGGCCCCGAACGAATACCCCGCCAGATCCACCTGCGTCTTTCCCTCCCGCGCCAGGAGGTCGCAGGCGGCCCGAAGATCGGCCTGTTCGCCCACCCCTCCGCCGTGGGTCCCGCGGCTCGACCCGACGCCCCTGAAATTGAAGCGCAAGGTGGTGAACCCGGCCCGGCCGTAGGCCTGTACAAGCGCAGCCACGACGGGGTTGTGCATATCCCCGCCGTAAAGCGGATGCGGATGGGCGATCACCGCGCCACGCAGCCCGGGCCGCCGGCTGATCAGGCCCTCCAGGTCCAGCCCTTCGCTTTCAAAAAAGATCCTTTCCTCGCTCAAACCGTTCTTTTCTCCCTCCCGTCAGCCTCCCCGGTTCCATCCTCCTTGCATCACACCTCGACCGTGCTGTCTCATTCGGCTCGCAGATCCCGTTCTCCTCGAGGCCCGGGATCCGGCTCAACGCCTCACACCGTCCGGCAGGGGTTGGTGAGCGTCCCTATGCCTTCGATGGTCACCGAGACCTCATCGCCGGACTGAAGGTAGACAGGCGGATCGCGAAAGGCGCCGACCCCGCTCGGAGTCCCGGTCAGAATCACATCGCCCGGCTGGAGCGTGAAGTTGCGCGACAAGAAGGAGACCAGCTCCGGGACCTTGAAGATCATCCGGCTCGTTCGGCTGGACTGCATCAGCCGGCCGTTCACCCGGCAGGTGATCTCCACATCGAGCGGCTCGGTGAAGGCGTCGGCCGTCACGATCCACGGGCCGAGCGGGCAGAAGCTGTCGAGGGACTTCCCGCGCACCCACTGCCGATCCCCGAACTGCAAATCCCTGGCGCTGACATCGTTCGCGCACGTGTAGCCAAAGACAGCCGCGAGCGCATCACCGACGCCGAGGTTTCTGCTCCGCCGCCCGATGACCACGGCCAATTCCGCCTCGTAATCCACCTTTTCGGTCAAGGACGTGTCCCACGTGACCGCCTCGCCGTGCGCCGCGACGCTGTTCGGAAACTTGGCAAAAAGAAGCGGCCGCTCAGGCGGGCGCCCCCCGCTTTCATCGGCATGATCCCTGTAGTTCAGGCCGATGGCCACAATCTTGGAGGGCCGGGATACGGCCGGGGCCCAGAGGACCTGGCCGAGCGGGAGCGGTGCCCCCGCCGGGCGGAGTTCCACCCGCTGTCTCAGGTAATCGATCAGGTCACCGCGGAAATCAACCGGTTGAAGGCCCCCCTCACCGATCAGACCGATGCGTATCTCATCCCCCTGGCGGTACTGCGCGATCCTCATGCCGAAAACCCGTCTCAACTGGGATTCTCTTGCGGTTTGCCTTCCTCGGCCAGCGACAAATGCACATACCGCTCGCCTTCTTTCAGCAGATAGAAGCGTCCCATCGCCTCGAAATGCGAGGCGTAGGAAAAGACCGTCTCGGCGTCCTGGGCCTCGGAAAGCTTCTCGAGAAGCGCGGAGAGGATCGTCCCCATCAGCTGAAAATCCTGCAGGACCAAACGCGAAGGGATCATGATCTCCTTTTCGGCGAAGTGCGCCTCGATCCCTGCGGTGACAAAGGCCCCCTCCTCCGCCACGTAGCGGATCTCAACCACCTGGCCGGGCTTCCTTTTGTTCTCGATGGATGCAATCGTCGTTGCAGCTGCTGTCAACGGTTGGTCGTCATTCACGATGATCTTGCTCCCTTCCTGCTCCTGGAGACCGCAAAAGGCCTTTCCCCCAGTCGGCGGCCAGAACCGGCCCCCCGGCAAGTGTAAAAAGGGTCTGCCGGGAAGGCGTCCCCGCCCCCGGCTGACATCCCTGCAGGGCACTATTTCACAGGGCCCCCGGACCGTCAAGACGAAAAGGCCCTTGCCTTGCAGGCTTCGCCGGCATGACACATCTCCTACTTGCTTGATATCCTGCTTGGGACGAAAAGGCCCTTGCCTTGCAGGCTTCGCCGGGCTTATGATGCCTTGGCGAAATGCTCATCCGCGCCGCCCCGGAAGGCCTCCATCCACTCCAAGGAAGCGATTTCGCCGAACGCTGTGGCCTCTCCGGCGGAAATCGCCGCGGCACCCATCCGGTCCTCGCGGGAGCAGCACCGGAACCGTTCTTCGTTCGCCGATCGACACCGGCCGCGAACCGCTGAACCACAACGTTTGACAGAGGCAACAACATGAGCAGAGAAAAAGCGCCGCCAAAACCGCCTTCCGACGCGTCGAAAAAGACCTTCTGCCGTCAATGCCGCCTGATGTATGACCGGCGCCTCGTCTGCGGATCCGGCGGCAATCTGGCGCTCCGCAACGGCGGCCGCATCCTGCTTTCCCCGACCGGCCATTCCCTGCGCGCGCTGCAGCCCGCTCAGGTAGCGGTGACAGACGGGGACGGGCACCTCATCGAAGGCCTTCGGCCGACGCGCGAAGCCGGAATGCACCTGGCGGTCCTGCGGGCGAGGCCTGATGTCCACGCGGTCTGCCACACCCACGGCGCAGCGATCATTGCAGCCTCAAGTCTGCTCACCCCCGGACCGGAATCCCTGCCGCCCATTACACCAGGCTTCGCGCTTTGCGCGCACCCTCTCCCTCTGATTCCCTACTTTACACCCGGTTCGAACGAACTGTCGGCGGCCGTCGCCGAGATTCTAGGGAGCGGCGGCCGTCAGGCGGTCCTCCTCCAGAACCACGGTCTGGTAACGACAGGCCGCGATTTCGACGAGGCCTTCAACGTCGCCGAAGAGGTCGAAGAGGCCGCCCATGCTTACCTCCTGGCCCGAGGAAAGGCCCGTTTTCTTACGTCCGCCGATCTCGATCGTCTGAAGTGACCTTCCGCGAGGTGCCGACGGCACCCGGAGAACGGGGGGCTCAGGTGCTGCATCCGCCCTGCGGATAGCTCGCCTGGGCCGCTGCTATCCGCGCCAGGAGGCGCCGCCACCAGCTCTGCTTCTTTTTCAACCCCTTTTCCTCGTTCAAAACCCACTCCTTTTCGCAAAGAGGAAGGCTGTTTCCTTACATTACAGGTAAGATTCTAGCACAGAACCCTCCTCCCTGCGCCAAAGATCTTGCAATCCGCACCGAAATTATATACATAGATCCATTCGGAAATGCCCCTGGAGCGCTGACAACTTCCTCAGCGGGATGCGTCCCGGTCTGCCCTAAATCCGTCCGTTCCAATCCTTGCGCACAGACAGGCTGCAAGACGGTGCGTTTCCGAATGGTCGCTCAAACGCCAACCGCTCCTATACGCTCCATGCCGGCGTGCTTCCAGGCTGGAGGCGTCTGGAGCGGGGCGGCTGCACCGAGTTGATCCGCGGCATTCCGGCGTACAGCATTATTCCACCAGGAGGGAAAGATGAAGGTACTGGTTGCATTTCTGTCCGAAACGGGGAACACGGCAAGGTTGGCCAACGGCATTTTCGAGGCGGTAACGGAGGCGGAGAAAGATCTTTTGCCCATCCCGGAGGTGCAGAACACCGCCGATTACGACTTGATCTTCTGCGGCTTTCCCGTTCATGCCCATAGTGTCCCAGGCAAAGTGGAAGCCTTTGTCAAGTCGCTCCCCGAAGGGAAAAAAATCGCTTTTTTCGCCACCCATGGCTCCCTGCGGGGAGGGGAACTGGCCATCACGGCCTTCTATCATGCGCTGACCATCGGTTCGAAGCTCAAGATCCTCGGCACCTTCGGATCACGTGGGCAGGTCAAACCCGCGCTGATCGATGCTTTGATGCAGAAACCCGAAAACAAGGCATGGGCGGAAGAGGCGCAGAGCGCAGCCGGTCATCCCGACAAAGCAGACATCGACGACGCGAAGGCATTCGCGCAGACGATGGTCATGCGGGCCCGCGCACGATAAAGAGCCTTTCGTCCGGAAAAGCCCGTTCGGAGGCCTCACCGAACGATGATTTTCAGATCGGCGGGGCCTAAACCACACCTCCCCGCCCGGGAAACACTCCCATAAGGCAGCAACGGATCGTCCCCGTCGGCGGGCATTCCGGGACCTGCTTTGAGAGGCATTCCAAAGAGCCCGAAGAGGAAGACGCTCAGCGGCGCCCGGTGCCATTGAGCGCGGCCGCCTCAGGCTGACTGGACGGTGGCTTCGAACGGGCCCCCCGCGGGAGGCCTTTGTCCCGCTGAGCGCCGTCCTGCAGGATGGAACTCGGCCCACACCCTGCACCCGCCCTTATGGGTGGAAATTTCCTGCAGGGTGTTTCATAATCGAGAGGCAGCCGACATGAAAGCGATGATCCTTGAAACACTGACACGCCTGGATACCGAGAAACAACCTCTCAGGCTCGTCACACTCCCGGACCCCGTCCCCGGTGATGCGGAAGTCCTCATCCGCGTGTCGGCCTGCGGCGTTTGTCATACCGAACTGGATGAGATCGAAGGCCGGACGCCCCCGCCTTCGCTCCCGGTCGTTCTGGGGCACGAGGTCGTGGGAGAAGTCGTTTCATCGGGCCGAAACGCGACGCGCTTCCAGGAAGGGGACATCGTCGGCGTGGGCTGGATCTTCGACGCTTGTGGAAAATGCGCCTTTTGCAGGCAGGGGCTCGAAAACCTCTGCCCCGGGTTCCGGGCCACCGGCCGCGATGCAAACGGCGGATATGCGGAAATGATGGTCGTTCCGGAAGACTTCGCACATCCCATCCCGCCGGTGTTCACCCCGATCGAGGCCGCGCCGTTTCTGTGCGCAGGCGCCATCGGCTACCGCTCCCTTCGGCTGAGCCAAATCCAGAACGGTCAAAGCCTCGGCCTTACGGGCTTCGGCGCATCGGCTCATCTAGTCCTCAAGATGGTCCGCCACCGCTTCCCTGACACGGAGGTCTTCGTTTTCGCCCGCAGCGAAGCCGAACAGGCCTTCGCGCGGGAGCTCGGCGCTGTCTGGTCAGGCCCTGCGGAAGACGTGTCCCCCCGTAAGCTGGATGCTATCATCGACACCACGCCGGCATGGAAACCGGTGGTCGAAGCGCTGAAGAATCTCGAAAGCGCGGGCAGGTTGGTCATCAACGCCATTCGTAAGGAATCGGCCGACAAGGACGAACTCCTCAAAATCGATTACCCCGCCCACCTGTGGATGGAAAAAGAGATCAAAAGCGTCGCCAATGTCGCCCGCGCGGATATTCACGAATTTCTTCAACTCGCGGCGGAGATCCCCCTCAAACCTGAGGTTCAGGAATTTGCCCTCGATGAGGCCAACCAGGCCCTGGTTGAACTGAAAGAACGAAAGATCCGGGGCGCAAAAGTCTTGAGGATCGCGTGAGTCCCCAGAACCGATTCAAAGGAGGTTGATCACCATGTTCCTGAATATCCTGGTTCCGTCCGACTTTACGGAGAAGAGCCTGCATGCGGCCAAGATTGCGCTGCAATTGGCCAAGCTGCAGCAGGGCGCCAAAGTCACCCTGCTCCACGTTATCGAAACGATCGAAGGAGCTGAATACGCCGAATTCGCGGAATTCTACGAGAAACTCCACAAGCGCGCGGTCAGGAAGATGCAGAAGCTGGTCGAATCTTTGGGGTCCGAGGCTGCCGCTGCCCAAACCCCCATCGTGTTCGGCAAACGGGTGTCTGAAATCATCCACTTCGTCCATGAAAACCAGGTGGACCTGATCGTCCTCGGCTCCCACAGGATCGATCCGGAAAAAGCCCCTGAGGGTCTGGGCACCATCAGCTACAAAGTGGGCATTCTTTCTCCATGCCCCGTGCTGATGGTGAAATGAGCGCCTCGGTCTGTAAAACGACACCAGCCGGAATGGCCGGGGAATGCCGCCTTCGGCCCGGCAGGAAAAGGGCTGGCATGTCGTCGGCGCCCGCTCCGGCCGACAGCGGCACCCTTGGCACGGAGGTGCGTCCTTTGCCGAGCGGCCGGGCAAAGCTTCGGCAATAGAATCATCGACGATCCATCGAGCCCGGAGAAGGTAGATCATGAAGGAGATGCGTATCAAGTTGAGCGATCTGTGGCGCGCCACTCTCGCTGACTACACGGGGAATGAAGGGTATATCGGCATCGATCCGGAAGGTGAGCGCTACCACATCATCGTGCCGGTCGACCGGCAGATCGCGCGCAGCGTCAGGGCAGGCATTCCGCCCGAAGACGGGACCCCTTTCGGGGGCTACTCCGGTTGGCGTTATTTCGGCTGTCTTCCCTATGAAGGCGACAAAGTCGACCACGGAAAAGACCGGAAGGCAAGAGAGGAACGCACCCTCGAAAACGGCTGGCTGATTCAGAAATGGGGTGCAGCCCTGGGGCTTGAGATCCGGCTTCTGGAGGATCTTCTGTAAGCCTTTTCCCTCATCAGGGTTTTGCCTTCCTGGCGGTCTTCGCGACGGCCTTCTTCTCTTCGCCGCCCATCGCCCACGGCTGGGCTCCCATCACGACCTCTTTCGAGATGAATTTGCCCCCGCGCCACAGCACCACGGTCACCTTCCTGCCCGGACTCGCACAGGCCAGGAGATCCGGCATCACGTGGCAATTGGATATCGGCGTGCCGTCGAAATTCACGATGACATCATCCTGATGAAACCCCGCCTTTTCGGCCGGACCTCCCGCAAAGATGCTGGCCACGAGCACCCCCTGGGGTCCTGACATCCCGAAGGACCTTGCAAGGTCGAGGGTTACCATCTTCAGGGTGACACCCAGCCACCCCGGCTCCTCCAACCCTGTTTTCCCCTGTAGACCATGCGGGTTCACCCGGTTGTGGGCGGCCCTGAACGCCGCAACGACTTCACGCCCGATCTCGGCCTCACCCGAAGCGCCCGTCTTGGCGTAACCGCCGGACGGTCTCTCGGGGCCGATTGCGGATGCCACACCGGCCTTCTTTTCGGCGCAAATGTCCGCCGACCCCGCATAGATAAAGGCCTTCGCCTGCGGTGCCGGCTCGGCAGCCTCATCCAGGGCCTCAGCCCAGACAAACCCGTCAGCGACCTCCGTCACCTTCCAGGTGCCAAGCAACGTCGTCCTGCCGTCGGAGTCCTCCAACCCCAGATCGACGAAATCCCCTGCCTCGGGCATCTCGGCTGCAGCGAAACGGACCTTGACCCTCGCGCCGTCCGTTTCCTCGACACTCCCTTCAATGACCCCTGCCCACGCTGCGCTTGTGCAAAATACAGCGAGCAATCCCGTTAAAAGCACCGTCACCAGCCAGTGAGCCGACCGATCCACCATGGGTTGAACCTCCGAAAAGGATGCCGTCAAACCGTCTTCCTATGCCTGTTCTGATTCGAAGAGGAAGGATCCGGCGACGGAGGCGCCGGACAACCGTTTAAATTCGCTGTATAACACATGTTTTTCTATTTGGCAATATCCTTCTCGAACCCTCGATAGCCCTCCTTGCCGATTCCGCCTCACCCTTGAAGGAGGATGATCTCCGGATCCAGACCGTCGGGATTTATCGCCAGCCTCGCCATGGCCACAGGCAGAAGGAAACGGCGGGGACCGGCGCTGCCCGGGTTGAGATACAGGATGCCTTCGCGGCTCTCGATCAACGGCCTGTGCGAGTGGCCGCTGATGACCACCGCAACCTGCGCCGCACGCGGATCGAGGTCCATCTCCAGGATGTCGTGGATCACGTAAAAGCCCCGCCCCTCGTACTCGAACAGGTCCGATCGCGGCAGGTCGCGGGCCCAAGGCCCGCGGTCCGTATTGCCCCGCACGGTCCTGAGCGGCGCAATACGGCGAAGGTGTTCCAGAATCACCGGATTGCCCACATCGCCCGCGTGCACGATCAAGTCGACACCCCCGAGGCGTTCTTCAACCTCGGGGCGCAGCAGTCCATGGGTGTCGGAAACAACCCCTACAATCGCCGATTGTCTTTCATCCCGCATCGATCGCGACACCATCCAATCGTCCCCGGATCAGGCCCGGCCGGGACCGGGTGCGCCGCTCCGCCGACCCGGCCAGGCAGCATCGGCTTGCATCCGCCGGGAAACGACGATCCCGTGATGCCCGGCTCCCCATCCGGAAAAGTTTCTTCTTGTCATTCTCCGCATCCATCTGAACGTTACCCTGCGCGGCGGCCTTCAGCCCGCTCCAGCACGCGGGCTTGATTTCCCTGATGCGGGAAAAGCCTGAACGCGCCCCGCTGGGAAGCAAAATCGTTCTTTGCAGCTGAAAGCCAGCATACGCATACGAGCGAGGATCTTCAACTCCTAAGCGCACGCCTACCCGCTCCTGCAGATCCATTCAGGGGAAATATCGAGAATCTCGGATCTGGGGTCTTGCCAACCCTCCATTTTCCTCTATTATAGAACACTGGACTTCCGAACAACCCTTTTGGGCCGGCGCGGCTGAACATGCCTTTTCAGCCCCCCGAGGCTGCATCGTTGTCCTGTGGAGGTTCATCCGGCAGCGCCGGCCGCCCTCGAAGCGGCCGTTCCCGGGAAGCAGCGGGGATACGGAGAATTCTTCTTGACCTCACTCTCTCCGATGCCCTGGCGGGCATCGCCCAAGGAATTTGACTGATGCTTTTTCGATTCGACGTGCAGGAGGCGCGAGCCATCCTCGACAAGAAGCGGCGTGTGCTGGGGCGCGGCCTTTCCTATACGGAAAAGATCCTTTTTCTCCACGAAGGTGAAGGCTCCTACGCAAAACGCCTGACACCCGGCCAAGACCCCGTGGAACTCTACCCGGACCGTGTGGCCCTCCAGGATGCAACGGCCCAGATGGCCATGCTCCAGTTCATGCAGTCCCAGGCCGAGAGGACTCGGGTCCCTGCCACCATCCACTGCGACCATCTTTTGAGGGCCTCCCGAGGCGCGGAAATCGACCTCGCCACCGGCTGCGAGGCCAACCACGAGGTCTATGATTTTCTTTCGTCGGCGGCCGAACGCTACGGCCTCGGCTTCTGGGGACCCGGATCGGGCATCATCCACCAAGTGGTCTTCGAAAACTACGCTTTCCCCGGCGGCCTGATGCTGGGCACCGATTCCCACACCCCCAATGCCGGGGGGCTCGGCATGTTGGCGATCGGCGTCGGGGGAGCGGATGCGGCCGAGGCCATGCTCGGCCTCCCGTGGGAAACACCCTGTCCAACCATCGTCGGCGTACATCTCACCGGCCGCCTGAGTGGTTGGGCCTCCGCCAAGGACCTCGTCCTGGAGATGCTACGGCGCTTCACCGTCAAAGGCGGCACGGGCAAGATCTTCGAATACTTCGGTGATGGAGCGCGGTCTCTCTCAGCCACCGAGAAGGCCACCATCACCAATATGGGAGCCGAACTCGGCGCCACCTCCTCCGTGTTCGTCTACGATGAAAGCATGGACGCCTACCTGCGCAACGTTGGACGCAGCGGTGACGCCGACGAAGTCAGGGCCATGTCCGGGGTCCTCGCACAGGACGACGCCTGCACCGCCGATCCTCAAAGCGTCTTTGCGAATGTGGTCGAATTGGACCTCGCGTCGATCAAACCTGCCCACGCCGGCCCCTTCAGCCCCGATAACGTCACCGCCGTCGCCGAATTCGCCCGCAAGGCCGAAGAGGAAGGGTGGCCGAAAAGCGTTTCTGCAGTCCTTCTGGGCTCCTGCACGAATTCATCCTATTCGGATCTCCATGCGGCGGCGGACATCCTCGAGCAGGCCGCTCGCCAAGGCCTCAAACCGAAGGCGCCTTTTCTCCTTTCACCAGGCTCGCGCCAAATCTTCGAGACGATCCGCCGCAACCACCTTTTAGACACCTTTCTCGAAGCGGGCGCGACGATCCTGGCCTCCGCCTGCGGCCCATGCATCGGCCAATGGGAGCGGACAGACCTTCCCAAGGGGACGCCCAACGTCATCTTCACCACCTTCAATCGCAATTTCCGCGGAAGGAACGACGCCAACCCGGAGACAAGGGCGTTTCTCACCTCCCCGGCCATGGCGGCAGCGCTCGCGATCGCCGGTAAGGTGGGCTTCGACCCGGAGCGGGACCCCCTTGTCTCCGCCTCCGGCGAACCCTTCAAGCTGATCCCTCCCGAACCGCCCGCCCTCCCCCCGAACGGCCTTGTCTCCAGCAAGGAGGGCTTCCGCCCCCCCAACGAGGACGGCAGTGGCACCGAGGTGATCATCCCCCCTGATTCCGAACGGCTTGAGCGGTTGAAGCCGTTCGATCCCTGGGATGGCGGGGACTTCATCGACCTTCCGATCCTCGTCAAGACGGAGGGAAAGACCACCACCGACCACATCTCCCCGGGCGGAAAATGGCTGGCCTACCGGGGGCACTTGAGCAATATCTCGAAGAATCTGCTGGAAGGCGCCCTCAATGCCTTCACCCGGGAAACCGGGCACGGCACGAACGTCTTGACCGGCGCCCGCGGGGTCCCCTTCCCCGACCTCGCCCTGTATTACAAAGAGAACGCGGGCGGATGCATCATCATCGGGGATTGGAATTACGGCGAGGGCTCCAGCCGGGAGCATGCGGCCATGACTCCGCGCTTTCTCGGCGCAAAGGCCGTCATTGCGCGCTCCTTCGCCCGCATCCATGAGGCGAACCTCAAGAAGCAGGGCATTCTGCCCTTCGTATTCTCCGATCCGTCGGACTACGACAGAATCGGGGAGTTCGATCGCATCAGTATCCTGGGATTGGACCGGCTCGCACCCGGGAAACCGGTCATCGCCAGGGTGTCGGCGAAAAACGGCGATTCTTTTGAGATCCGCCTCGACCACAGCCTGAACAATAAGCAGATCGCGTGGTTCAAGGCCGGTTCAGCGCTGCGCGGTTCAGCGACCTAAACCGCCCTTCGCCAATCTTTCGAAACGTCTGCCGCAAGCCGACGATGCGCAAGGCCGCCCGGTTTTCGCTGCCGGGCGGCCTGCAGACATTTTTACGGGAAGAAAGGCCTCGAACCTGGCTCCGGCCGGGTGAAGCAGCTCGTTGTGGTCCTCGGCAAACGTAAGGGCCCATTAAACGGACGGGGCGGCGGCCTGCGCCGCCCCGTCCGTCGTCTCCCTGCTTCAGAGCCGGGGTTGGGCGTGGGGCGAGAATCGCGCGGTGGCGGCAGGCGCGGGGCGAATCGCATCGACGGCACGCGCCGCCACCCGTTGCCGTACCGGCCGGTTCCGCTGTTTGAGCTGACGCGTCAACCAGCCTGATTTATGCGGGGTCAGGAGGGCATAAGGTGTAATCCAGGAAAGGGCCAAAAACCAGAAGATCCCGTATAGGTAAGCCCAAAGGCCCTCCAAGCTGCCCCGGCGCCAGCAGTAAAGCCCTGCGGGCAGACTGGTGCTGATCACAATCCCGGAGAGAATTTGAAAGCTGTAAATGGAGGGAGCCGCGAGCAGATGCGCAAAGGTCACCGCCCAGAAGACCGGCCCGAGGCACATCGACATCCACCCGGCCAGCAGGTTGATACGCGCCCCGAGCATAGGCCCCTTGCGGAACCGTCTGAAGGCGAAACGGCTCATCACGAACGTCTCGCGGATATTGCTCCGGGCCCAGCGCAGGAACATCTTGCACAGATTCTTGTAACGGATGGGCACCTGCGTGTAAACGTATGCATCCTGCTGGAAATGAACGTGGTAGCCGGCCCTGAGAATCAGGTTGGTCATGGCCCTGTCCTCGCCGATATTGGCAGGCCGTCCGAAAAATGTCTGCCTCACCCACTCTTCCATAACCTCTTCGACGATCCCCCGCCGGTACGCGGACAGGGCCCCGGGCGTGCACATGACCGTGTTGACCATGCTCTGACCCGCCCGGATAAAATCGAAGCTGTAGAGGAAGGTCACATCCAGCATCCTCGGAATGAGCCCCTCCCTCCCATTCAGGACCCGTACGTTGCCCGCCACGGCCCCGACCTGCTCGTTCGCCACGAACGGGCTCACCAGCTTGCGCAGGGTGTCGCGCTCGACCTCCGAATCGCTGTCCACCGTCACCAGGACGTCCCCCTCGCTGCGCTTGAAGCCGGCGTAGAGAGCATGGCGCTTCCCCTGGTTTTTCGGCAGCCGGATCGCCTGCACCCGGCCCTTCAGCTCCCTCTTGGCCCGCATGATCCAGGTCCACGTATCGTCAACGCTTCCGTCATCCACCGCGATGAGCTGCAGTTTCTCTCCGGGGTAATCGCTGCGGGCCAGGCTCAGCAGCGTCCCCATCACCTGCCTGCCTTCGTTGTAAGCCGGAACGATCACCGTGCAGCGCGGCAGAGATTCATCCGCACACGCCTCGACCGGCCGGTAGCGGCGGAACAGCACGATACGCCAAATCAAAATGGACCCATTGATCAGCACAAAAAAAAGCCCCGAGAGGAAAAATACTTCGCCCCATGGATTCTGGCGGAGTTTGTCCCTCGCGAGGGTGATCTCTTCCGCATAATGAAAGCCGGCTGCCGCCACAGCTGCAAGAGTCGACAGAATGAGCAGCAGACCCAAATACGCCGCCAGCGGATGGACCGTCTTGTCAGACAGACGGCCGCCCTGCAGCAGCCCGCTCGATTGAAATCTTGAGCCTTCGGGGTACGCGGTTAGTGCCGAATGAGGCAAAAACCTCTTTACCATTCTCATTGATGTATTCCTCGTAATAGTCTTTGATCAGCATGGTCCACCTCCTGCCAAGCTCTGAAGATTTGGAGCATGGTCGAACTCGGTGTGACTCGCCCCTTTCAGGATCGCGTGATCTAGTTTCCATCTGGAAATGGTCTTTTTGGCCAATCTCGGCGTCAATCTGCACGTTTACTTGTGCGGCGACCTGCAGGTCGCCTCCGCGCAAACGCTTGATTTCCTTGATATTGGCCAAAAATTTTCATTTCCGGATTGGAAACTGGGTTCTACCGGGAAATCATTTCCGGATGGATACGATTTAGGCCCGGCAGCGAAAATTCCCTTCGGAAATTCCGCCTCACGCCATCCCCCTACAAAACAGCGGGCTCACTCCGCACCCCAGGAGAGGCCCGAAACCAGCCCGCCGTATTAAATGCGCCAATTTAAGGCTGTCTCAATCCGATGTCAACAAAATCCTCAATAAATCTGAAGCTCAAAAAAGTCTTTGATATATCAAGATATTAAGGGCAAAAAAACACCCCTTCCCCGGCGGCCCGTCCTCAAGCGCGCTTTTTGAGCAAATCGCGGATTTCGGTCAAAAGTTTCTCTTCCGCGGATGGCTCGGGGGGCGCGGCAGGCGCTGCCTCTTCCTTCCTTTTCATGGAATTGATGCCCTTCACAAAGAGAAAGATGACGAAGGCGACGATCACGAAATCGATGACCGTGTTGATGAAGATGCCGTAATTGATGGTCGCCACCCCGGCCTCCTTTGCAGCCGCCACAGAAGGAAACTCCCCGTCGCCCAATAGGATGAAAAGGTTTGAAAAGTTGACGTTTCCAAGCGCTTTGCCGATCGGAGGCATCAGCACATCGTTTACCAAGGAGGAC
Source organism: Desulfatiglans anilini DSM 4660 (assembly GCF_000422285.1). Lineage (NCBI taxonomy): Bacteria > Pseudomonadati > Thermodesulfobacteriota > Desulfobacteria > Desulfatiglandales > Desulfatiglandaceae > Desulfatiglans > Desulfatiglans anilini. The sequence goes on along the minus strand of NZ_AULM01000010.1, from coordinate 60,494 downwards.
ACGATCTTGCCGAAGGCCGCCCCCATCATGATGCCGATGGCCATGTCAAGGACGTTTCCCCGCATCGCAAACTCTTTGAATTCCTTCATCAACCCCATATCAAGCTCCTCCTCTGCAAAGATGGTTTCTCAAATCGGACCCTTCACCCGCGCCTCTCGACCCGACGCCCCGGATTGCCTCCTTTCGCATCCAACAGGGCGCTTAAAGTCCGGAACGCCATTCGGGCGGCACTCGAACCGCAACGACCTCCCCCTTGGCGGCTTCCGAGCCCCTCGAAAAAACGCTGCAGGCGATCTTCGTCCTGCGGCCGTCCGACTCCATGACCCTCGCCCGCAGATGCACCGGATCTTCAAGGTAGATCGGCTTTAGATATCTGACATTGAGGGATGCCGTGACACACCAGATGTGGGGTTCTGATCCGATGGGACGATTTTCAGCACGGTAGGTATGGGCGATGGCGGTGCAGACGCAGTGGCAATCCACGATGGTGGCCGTGATGCCGCCGTTCAAAAAGTGAGGAGGACCCGCTGTATGGAACGGCTCCGGCTGGAAGGTGCAGACAGATTCCTCCCCATCCCAATAACTCTTGATGCGCAGCCCGTGCTCGTTTCGTGGGCCGCACCCGAAACACCTATTGTCCGGTATCAAATCCTGGAACGCCTCTGCTTGCATCATGCCCTGCGCCCGCCTGAGTAGGTTTCCATCCGAAAACAGGCTTTTCTCCCAGTCTCGGCTTCAATCTGCAGGTTCGCTTGTCCGGTGGCCTGCGGACAACCGCACAAACGGTGGCTTGCTCCTGGACCGGCAAAAGATTCTTCCGCCCAACCCGGCCGCCCCGGCTGTGCATCACATGATCAAAATCGGCCGTACCGGATGTTCTTTTCCGGATGGACCAGAACGGGAAAGGCCCCGTTAGGACGTGAGGTACAGGTTTAGCGGCCTTCGTCCTATGATCTTTAGCCCTTTTGCAGAAAATCGGCAAGCAATATTTGGTGGAGGAACAGGCCCTGCGGCGGTGGGGGCGAATACACCTTCGCTAGGTGGTGCTAAGGCAGGAGGGGATCTGGTTTTTCTTCCTGGTTACTTTGTTTTGATCCTGTCCTTATTCGTTTCCCATATCTTGTCTCCGATGCCCTTCACCTTCATGATATCCTCCGGCTTGTCGAAAGGCCCGTTCTCTTTGCGATACTCAACGATCTTCTGGGCATACCCCGGTCCGACCCCTTCAAGATCGGTCAATTCCTCGACGGTAGCCTCGTTGATGTTGATCTGCCCAACGGTCTCAGCTGCCCCAACCGCTGCGGCACAAAACATCATCAGAAAAAAAACGGCTGCAAACACACCGAAACACTGTTTTTTAATCGCTCCCATTTGACCTATCCTTTCGTGCCATCCCTCGCTGCCAGCCCCACCACCCCGCCTGACCCCAAGGGGCTTTGGCGGAAACGGTAAGACCAGCAGCAAAGGCTATGCCTAAAAGTGGGAACACCGGAGACGAGACAGCGTGCAAATCGGGGTATGCCCTGATCCGCCAGTCGAATAGCGAATGAAACCAGAGCGTTCCATTGCAGAGCGGCGCTGCCGATAGAATCGAAAAAGCCTTTCTTCGATCAACGCTCGCCCTCAGAATCCCAAGGATGTGCCCTCGAAACGAGGCACTCGGGTTTCATTTCCACATGACCCCTTGTGCGGGCCCAGACCCGCCCGTGCAGGTCGTCTTGGTCGGGAAGCAGACGAAAGGCCGGACTTTGCATGACGCCCGCACGTCATCCACCCGCCCAGTGGACTGGCGGCGAAGGCAGGAGAATCAATCGCACAAGACTTTCATCACCGTCTGATCTGTCAAAGTGATCCGCTCCACACCGTTCGGGGTGACCAGGTAATCATCTTCCAGGCCAACCAAACCTTCGCCGGGGAAGACGAACTTGGGCTCGAGTGCCAGCACCATCCCAGGTTCGAGGGGTTTGCGGAACCCGGGGGCGACGATGGGGAACTCGTCGATCTCCAGACCGATTCCATGCCCGATGAAGTGGACCTGACCTTCGCCGTAACCCATGAAATGAGCCTGCAAACCGGCCCGCTCCGCCTCTTTCAACGCCATGGCATAAAGGGCGTCGCAGTGCACTCCGGGTCCGGCCGTCTCCTGGAAGCGAAGGTGTATCTCGAATGAACAATCGTGGGCAGCCTGAAGCGGCCCGGGAAGAGCACCGATGACGAAGGTCCGGAACTGATCGCCCACGTAGCCGTCCACGCCGATCGCATAGTCGATGCCGATCGGCTCGTTGCGCCTCAACCTGCGGAATCCCGCCCCCTGCGCCATGGCGGGGGTGGTGCCCTTGCCTGCATGGGCGCTGTTCAAGAACGAGCTCATCGCCCCGCTCTCACCCGACAGGACGTGGGCATAGGTCATCTCCTGGTTCCAGCCCCTCATCCTCAAGATGCCCATGTGGCCCAGGCGCCGGGCGATGAGGGCCATATGCCCGTCCACCTCGAGTTCCGTCATCCCCTCCCGTATGATTCCGCAAAGCGCGCGGAAACCCTTATCCAGGATTCCGGCCGCCATGCGGATCCGTTCCACCTCGTAAGGCGATTTGCGCATCCGCTGGAGGCGAATGAGGGGGCTCAAATCCTCCCAGGCACAGCGTTCGAAGCGGGTGCACAGCCAAAGATAGAGGTCGGCCGGAATGACGTCCAGTTCGATGCCGACCTTCCCCTTGGGCTCGAATCCGCAATCCCGGAGGACATCCGCCATGGAGCGTCTTCCCTTGGGGAGCGGTACCACCGTCTCGAGGGACGTTTCGGCCCGCGCCCTGGTCCAGTTTTTCTGCACCATGAGCACGGCGTCGCCCTTGCCGGGGACGAAGAGGACCGAGGACTGAATCGTTCCCGTATAATAGTAGAGGTCCACATTCTGAAAGATCAGCGCTCCTGAAAGGCCACGACTTAGCAGGAGCGACTGAAGCCGCTCGATGCGCTGCCGGATCTCGCTTCGAGGTACCTTTTCCACAATCTCCCCCCGTCACAGGCAAAGGGAACCAGGCTCCCGGACAGCCGTCCTTTATCAAGGTCGCATGGTTCGCTGTTTCGGATTCGGGAACCCGGAATGCGTCATCGGGTTTCCGGTTTCACCGTTCCGTCTTCGGATCTCGGGATTTGGGGCTCGGGTCCGAGCCCGAGGCGCCGGCCTCCCGCATCGACTCTTGCGGCAGGAGTCTCGAAAATACTGCAACCGACAGTCGTTGTAAAGCCCGAGCGCCCGTCATGAGGCCTGCACAAACCCATTCAACACCCTTTTAGGCCTTGACCGGCGCGGGCATTTTCAGGATGATGCCTTCTGGAATGACATCGTCCGGATTGCATCCGGAGGTTGAAATCTTCGGGGAAAGAGAGCACGGGAAGAGAGGGCCGGGCAGAACCGGGGTCCCGCAAGAGGAACCCTTTCTTCGAACGATTTCGCTTGGCTGCATGCGTTTTTCACCCACCCAAACGTATTCGAGGTCGGTCATGTCCTTACACAGCCTTCGTTTTCTTGCCTGCATCATTCTCTGTGCCGGGATCCTGCTGGGAGCCTCCGGCTGCGCGGAGAGCGAACCCGACGTTGTCCGCATCTACGGTTCAACGACCACCCAACCGGTCCTGGAGCGCATTGTGCAGGCCTATTCCAGGCAGAGCAGCGTCCGGATCGAGGTCGTGCCCATCGGGTCGCACAAGGGCATCGCGGCCCTCGTCGGCGGACAGTGCGAGATTGCAGTCTCCTCCGTCCCGGCGACAGCTTCGGAGCTGGGAGAGAGCGCAACCCAATATCGTGAGTTCGTCTTCGGATATGATATGGTCGTGCCCATCGTGCACCCTCGAAACCCCCTTCGTGATCTATCCCTTGGGCAGCTTCGAGACATCTTCTCCGGAAAGCTCGAGCGGTGGAGCCAGCTCGGAGGGGCGGACCTGCCCATTGTGACAGTGAACCGCAGTGAAGACTCGGGAACCCGCGACATCTGGAACCGGATCGTCGCCCCCGCCCCGGAGGGGATCCCCGCTGAACCCATCGTGGTTGCCTCCAACAGCGCCGTAGCCGCCTATGTGGCCACGCATCCGGAGGCCATCGGATACATCAGCTCCGGATTCGTTAACGAGGAGATCCGGCCTCTCAGTATCGACGGCATCGAGGCCTCCATCGAAAACGCCCGCTCGAAACGGTACCCTGTTCTCAGACGCCTCCTGCTCTACACCTCATCGGATTGCCTGACCTGGGAAATCAAGTCTTTCATCATCTATCTTCTGAGCGACGAGGGGCAGAGGGAGGTCAGGCAGGCGGGTTTCGTGCCGGTGGACATCTTCGGATAACGAGGGGCGGATGCACAAGCCTGCGGGCCCTCACCCGTCGGATTCGGGGCAGGATTCCACCATCAGCTCGGCGTAGATCTCGGAGGCCAGGACAACCTGCTCGAAGGGCACCTCCTCCTGAGGCGCATGGGCATACTCCAGGCGGCCCGGCCCGAGGATGAGGGCTTTCATCCCGGCGGCCCAAAGCTGGTTGGCATCGGAATGGCTCCTGAAGGGCTCGGGTGCCCACAGGAGGCCGCGGCGGTCATAGACGGTCTTGAGCGCATCGATCAGGCGGCCCTTCTCGGGAAGCGCGTAGCCGGCATCGATGGTCGTCACGTTCACACCGACGTCGACACCGGGGTAACGCCCTTTCTGTTCGGCAACCCCTTCTTCCAGTTCCGTCACAATCTCGCCGATAGGAGAAGACGGGGGCAGATGCAGATCGATCCAGGCCTCCGAATACTCCGGTACAGCAAAGCCCGCGTGGACGCTGTAGAGGTCGCGTATGTTGTAGGTCGTCTCGGGATGCCGCGCCTGGATGTCTTTGGAGAGACTCAGAAGGACATTCAAGAGCACTTCGACGGCGCTCTGGGCCCTGCCCGCCAGGGAGGCATGCATCCGCTGCCCTCCTGTCGTCACATGGAGTTCCACATAGCCGTAATGGCTCAGGCAAGGTCTGAGATCGGTCGGTTCGCCGATCAGCACCCACGGAAAATGATACTGCCTGGCCAACTGCCTCGCCCCGTCCCCTGCCTCCTCCTCCCCGACGACCAGGCACAAGGCGGCAGGAAACCGCTGCCGTCCACTCTGCCAGAGAGAGAGATAGGCCTCGATCATCGCGGCACAGCCCCCTTTCATGTCGGCGGTGCCAAGCCCCCTGACGGTGCCGTCCGTTTCCGAGTAGCCGTAGTCTTCGATTTCGTAGGCCGCGACCGTGTCCAGGTGCCCTACCAGGGCCAGGCGCACCTCGGTCTCCGGCGGGATCACCAGCAGGTTGGAGCGGTTTTCGTCCACGGGCTGAAGGGTAACCGGCAGCCCGCGGCGCTTGAGGTACCCCCTCAGAAACTCGACGAGCTCCTCTTCTTTGCCTGAGGGGCTGTAAATATCGACCATCCGCTCGAGGAGCTTTTTGAGACGCTGGGGCTGGATCATGCAGGAAGGATCCTGGATCAAAGATTCCACCGGGGTTCTTGGGGGGAGGTCAGTTTCCCCCGTTCGTTTTTTTCTTCATGAGCTGTCTTTCGCCGGCCATGTTCATCGTCAGATAGATGTGCTGTTTGGGGTTGCCGAACCCCAGACGCCTGAAGAGGCGCAATGCGGGCAGGTTCTCGGCGTCTGTGTCCACCACGAGCATACGCACGTCGTGTTTGAGCATGACATCCTTGAAACGCCTGAAAAGCTTCTCGGCAACGCCTTTGCGCTGAAGGGCCGGGTCGACCGCAAGCCACACCAGATGTCCGTATTTCCAGGCCGAGTGGGTCTTGGTGATGGTGGTTCCCAGGATGAAACCGACGATCTTTTCATCTTTTACCGCCACAAGGCAAAATTCCACATCGCCGTAAAAGAGTTCGATCACCTCGTACTCATCCCACGTCCGATAGGTGTTGGGCGCGCTCTCCGCCGTAAATAATTTCTCTCCAAGGTGAAACACCTGCGCAATGTCGTCGATCTCCATCTCACGGATCTTGATCGACGAGCGCCTGGATTTCGGCTCTGGATCCTCTGCTGATGCCGTCATAAAACCGATTTTCTCCAAAAGGTCGGGGGCTGAACCCTGGCCCGTATTCAATTAGTTTCCGTCCGGAAATGATTTTTCGGGTGCAACCGAGTTTCCAATTCGGACAATATAGAGCTTCTCTTCACACGCTTCGTGCGCTTAGTCTCACCGCCTCGCTGTACGGCCAGGCTTATCCGGTATCAAAAAAATTTTCCCACCCGGAAAGGTTTTCCCCTTAGAACCCAGTTTCCAATCCGGACATGAAAATTCTCATCCAATATCAATGAAATCAAACGTTTGTGCTAAGGCAACCAGCAGGTCGCCGCACAGGCAAACGAGCACGTCGAGGCCGAGGTTGGGAAAAAGGACCATTTCCGGATGGAAATCCAACAGGGATGCAGCTGTACCGTAAGAGACCTGCTCAATAGGTCAACAGCCGCCTAACAACATCCTGGACGCTCCCAGGCGGCAGCGCCCGGGTCGAAAAACCGCAGCGGCATGCCCCGGCCGAACCCAGCCGCCTCAAGAAGCCTCGCTCGCCGGGTCGCTCTTCTTGCGCCAACGGTAGGCGTCGCGCCGGCGCCGTTCGGCATCGGCAAGGGCCAGATAGAAGGCGCCCACCGCCAGTTCCGCGCAGTGATGGTCGCCGGCGGGAAGCGTCTCGAGAAAATCGACGACATGCTGGGGCGTAATCTCCCAGGCCTCTTCGATGGACTTGCCCTCCGCCAACTGGCCAACCGTATTCGCGCAGGCATTGGTGTTCATGCAGCCGTCTGTCTGAAAGTTTATGCCTTGAATCCGACCGTGCAGGAACGAGAGGAACATCTCGATGGTGTCTCCGCACACCCCGGTCCGTTTGCCATACCCTTCAGGGTGCGCCGGGCGCTCGTGCCGATCCGTTCGAAAGGCCATCTCGAGATAATGCAAGGAGTGATCCTGCCAAAAATCAAATGTCTTTTCTTCCATTGAACCCTGTTTCAACCTCCCGTATCCTTGCTGCAATCGGACCTCCCGACGCTGGACCGCATCACGGACCGGCGGCCCCGGGTCAGGGGAATCTCTGCACTTGAAATCCATGATATCCGATTCCGCTGGAATTGGGAACCACCCAAATGCAGCCCGACGGGCACCAGCACCGGTCGTACCGTCGACACGCAGCGGGAACCGAAGCGCAGTTCCATAATTTCCGGGCGGCCTCGATCCCCTATCCCGTCAGCGCCGGCCAAAAGCGCCTACAGAACCCGCAAAATCCACACCCGAGGGGCGGAGCCGCGGATTTCACAGGACAACCTTCATGGCTTTCGGATATCCTTTGACAGATCGAGCCAAATCCTTCAGATTTGAGTTCCGGCGGCTGTCGAATCCAGGATGATTCCGCCCCTGTTGGACGTACACATGAGGAGGAGAGAGGGAATGAAACAGATAAAACGTATTCTGGTCGCCATAGATCTCTCGAGCTATGCAGCACCTACTCTCGACTACGCGGCTCTTGTCGCAGCCGGCATGAAGGCCGGCTTGACGGTGGTCCACGTCATCAATCAGCGGGACATCGAGGCGGTGGAAAAGGTCTCCCGGCTCACCGAGACCTTTCGGGTCGAAACCTATCTCGAACAGGAGAAGGCGGAGCGCAGAACCGCCATCGAGCGGATGCTGGCCGGGACGGGTCACAGCGGGGTCGAAACGAAGATCCTCCTGAAGACGGGCGTGCCCTTTCTCGAGATCCTCGGGGCCGTCGAAGCGGAAAAGGCGGATCTTGTGGTCATGAACACCAAGGGCCGAAGCAATCTCTCGAGCGTCATCTTCGGGTCCACGGCCGAAAAGATGTTCCGGAAATGCCCGGTCCCGCTGCTCAGCATCCGAGGCTTCGAAACGACCTGAGTTCCAGGCGCAGGCTATCCATCAAGCGGCTTCAAATCCGCGCTGGGGGCTTCCGGGCGCCGGAACCGCCCTCTGCGCGGCGGTCCCGCGGAAGCGCTGTCAGCAGAAACGCGCCGCCGGCCTCCCTTTTGACCTCCAAACCGAACATCCCGATCGTCTCGACAAGGGGCCGCCCGAAAAGCAGATCCATACAGGCGGCATCGAGGTTCAAACGCCTTGCGGCCAAAGGCCTCAAGTCGTGATCGAAACGCAGGAGATTCAGCAATTCTTTGACCGCCTTCTCACCCTGCTCTTCGATGGCCCAGACCCAGTGCGCGATCTCTTCGTAGTTGCAGCGCTCCTCGTGTTCGGCCATCAGACGGAGAAGGGTCGGGTCCTCGATGACATCCGTACGCTGGGCCTTCGCCCCCTCGTAGACACGCATGAACGCGCTGAGGTCCCAGCAGGCCAGAGCTGCGCACTGGCTCGGACGCGAAGGGTAGATGCGGCAGGCACGCTCCTCCGCGTCATAGAAAACGCACCCGCCTCGCTGCCCCCGCTCTTTGAGTTTGATCATTTCCTTGGCGGCGATTCCGCTGCGCCCCTCCACCGGGTCATGGACCAGTTCTCCGACCCTGACGGTATACAGCGCGTCCCGTGGGATCCGCCCCTCCAGCACGAGGCGGGCGTCCTCCTTTTGGAGCGTGGGGCTGCTGTTCAGGCAGCACTGCCCGCAGCGAATGCACTCCGTTCTCGGTTCATGTCCCGATTGCATCATCTCCTGCTTCCCATCCGGAATCGATTCATCCAACCGCAAACCTCCAGCCCGGAAATCACCCTCCGGCACCACCCTGTCTTCCTTTACACGGAGGGTCACCCGGCAAGACCCCTGTTCCTCCCCCGCACAGGCCAACCGATGCTGGGCAGGCGCTTTTTACGGCCCTCAGCCGCTATACCTTCCCCGCACAGGCCAACCGGCAACCACATGACCCATCCCATCCAAAAAGAACTGCAAGGCCCTTTCGGCTTCCCAACCCGCAAAGGAACATTCCGCAGGACGCAAGCCCCTCCACGAGATAGATTACCCGGCCATATTAAGCTTCCAGCCTAAGGCGAAGACGACCTTCGTCAGTTTTCTCACCTGAGAAAAACATCCCTCACGACATCGCCTACAGGCCGGAAATGAGGATTTTTTGCCCAGATCAAGTCAATCCAGCGTTTGTGCGGAGGCGACCTGCAGGTCGCCGCACAAGCAAACGTGCAGATTGACGCCGAGATGGGCAAAAAAGACCATTTCCGGCAGGAGGCGACCTGCGGGTCGCCACACAAGCAAACGTGCAGATTGACGCCGAGATGGGCAAAAAAGACCATTTCCGGCTAACTATTTCACTCCCGCCACAGCCTGGGCAATGTTGTAGCAGTAGTCGCCGATCTTCTCAAAGGCCGTCAGCATGTCCACCAGGATCAGGCCGGGATCCACCGTGCAGATACCGCTCTGGAGGCGCATGAGGTAATTGCCGCGCATCTCCTCGCGCATGTTGTTGATGCTGTCTTCCAAGACCTGCGCCCTGCCCATGACCGTCTTGTCATCCTTTTTCATGGCGTCGATGATCAACCGGATAAACCGCCTCGCTTCATCCGAAATCACCTGGTAATCGTACAGGCCGCCCTCCGAAAGATGGAGATCCTGCTCGATCAGCTCCTGAATGAGTTCGGCGAGGTTCTCGACCGCATCCCCCATGCGCTCGAAGTTGTTGACCATGCGGATCAACGAATTGACCTCTTTCGACTCTTCGGGTGTAATCGGGCCCTGGACAACCCGCACGAGGAACTGAGTGATCTCTTTCTGCAGGATGTCCACGGCGTCCTCACGCTTCCGCCACTTGGACAACTCCCCCATCTGCCGGTCTTTCAGGCAGTTCACCACGTCGTTGTACATGACCTCGACGATCTCGCCCATTCGAATGGTCTCGGCACGCGCCTGTCCAATGGCGACCGAAGGCGTCTCGACGAAACGGCTGTCGAGGTATTTGACGTGGTGCATCTCCTCCATCACATCCTCTTTGGCCTTGCCCGGGGTCAGCCAGACGGCGGCCCGTACGAGATAAGGCAGCAGCCCCAGAAAGACGACGGCATTCACGACATTGAACAGCGTGTGCGCATTCGCGATATAGCGGGCGACATAAGGGTATTCGCCATCGACCAGCAGACGGGCTCCGCCCTCCTCGAACATGAGGGAGGTGGCCCAGGACACGAGGTCCACGAAGTAAGGGAAGATCAGAATGATGTTGAAAACGCCCAATACGTTGAAAAGGCTGTGCGCCATCGCCGTCTCACGCGCGGTGTCGCTCGCACCGACCGCCGCCAGCTGTGCGGTGACCGTCGTACCGACGTTCTCCCCCAGGATGAGGGCGACGCTCGCCTCGAAACTCAGCAGTCCCTGGCTCGCCAGGGCCATGGTAATGCCCACCGTCGCGCTGGAACTCTGCAGAATCATCGTGAGGACCGCACCGGCCAGGACGCAGAGCATGATCCCGACAAGCGTGTCGGCCTGGAACTTGGTGAAAAAGGCGATGAAGGTCGGGTTGGTTCGGAGCGGCGCGAATCCGGTCTTCATGAGGCTCAGCCCGAAAAAGACCAATCCGAATCCCAACATGACGTCTCCAACATAACGCCATTTCTTCCGGCCGATGAAAAACTTCAGCAGCACGCCCAGCGCAACGGCCGGCAGCGCATAGTCTTCGATCTTGAACGCGATCAGCTGTGCCGTGACCGTCGTCCCGATGTTCGCCCCGAGGGTGACGCCGATGGCCTGGCGCAGCGTCATGAGGCCCGCGTCCACAAACCCGACCAGCATGACCGTCATCGCGCTCGAACTCTGGATCACGCTAGTGACACCCGTCCCCACCAGACAGCCGATCAGCCGGTTGTTGGAAACAAAACCCAATATCTGCCGCATTTTGCTGCCGGCCACGCGCTGCAGCCCTTCCGACATGATCTTCATGCCGAACAGGAACAGGCCCAGTCCACCCAGCGACTGGAAGATCACCATTTTCATCATGGCGCGCCGACCCTCAAATACGGATTTCGTCTAAAAAACAAGCCAACTCCCTCGCACTCCGCGCCCAAAGCCGAATCGCATGCATGGGCCCGGGGTTCCCCACCGCCGCGGCTGAATCGGGATCGAGCCCTTTCCAACGATCGGAAAGGTCCGCATGCTCCATGCCTTGCTGGTCGTTCTTCGATCAGAGGTTCAAAAAAAAGACCGCCCCCCTTCGAGAGGGACGATCTTTCATAACAAATTGAAGACTGAAGGTCAACTAAAGGGCGGGTTACGAGATCTTGAGAATCAACGAACCGCCCGTGTCACCCGCTGCGCAGCCGGCCCAGAGTAAGTAGCCGCCACCGAGCTTGACCGTCTCTTCGATCCCCTCGATGATGATGCGGCCCGCGGTCGGTCCCTGCGGGTGGCCGTAGACGAGCGAGCAGCCGTAGTTGTTGAACTTGAACGGGTCGAGCCCCATCTGCCGGCTCATATAGAGATCGTTCACGATAAACGGGTTATGGGTCTTGATGACCTTGATGTCCTCGATCTTGAGACCGGCCTTCTCGAGCGCCAGACGAGCGGCGGGAACCGGTGCGGCGGCCATGTAACCCGGACGCTCACGGGAATAGCCGCCCGAGACCACCTGGATGCTGACCGCGGGGTCGGCGCTGAGTTCCTTGGCCTTGGCCTCCGTGGTGACGGTCACCATGCAGTTGCCGTCGGCGGGGTGCGTCTGGGCACCGAAGCTGTGGACGCCGCCCGGGATGACGGGCTTCAGCTTGGCCAGCCCCTCTTTGGTCGTAGGCGTGATGCCCTCGTCTTCTTCGATCAGGAGGCTCTTCTTCTTCGAGATGACCACCTCCGCGGGGAACATGTAACGCTTCTGGAATTCCCGGTCATTGGCGAGCGATTCGTTGTACTGCTCGTACCGCCTGAGGGTCAGTTCGTCGCACTGCTCTTTGGTGAACCCGCCTTCTTTGGCCACGTTTTCCGCGGTCTCGATCATCTTGAGGCCGACATTCGGATCGCTGTTGAAATTGTCCATCAGCCAGTTCTCCGAAATGACCTCTCCACCCGGTCCCATCGGGTTGGGCCAAATCGTGTGGGGTCCGTTGGAGCAGCGGTCCGTCATGAGCGCGGAAGCCACCGTGTACCAACCGGCCTCGACGCCCATCGCGGCGGTGAAGATGCAGGTCATCGACGTGGTGCAGGCCTGGCTCAGGATCAGCCCGGGCGTTGCGCCCGATCCCATGAGGGCGGCGGCCCAGGGGCTCGCGTAGAACTGGTGGTGCTGCCCGATGGTGTTCCCGAAAACCAGGTACTCGTACATCTTCGGATCCCAGTTCTTCTGCGCCAGCCATCGCTTGGCGGTGTTGGCGGCCAGTGAAATGGCGTTCTCATTGGCCATGCTGCCCTGCCAGCGGCAGAACGGGGTCGAGTAATAGCCCTTGTAAGGAATAAACGCTTTCTTCAACATGATACAAACCCTCCCGATTGATTAGTGTCCATCTGGAAATGATTGGCGGGCATGAGCCCGTTTCCATCTGGAATGGTATTTTCGCGCCCCTCGCTCGAGTGGACGCCATGATGGTGCAAGTTCAACAGCTTCAGCCATACCGTCTGCTCTTTGTCTGCTCCCCCTACCGGTCTTGGATCAGGCGTCGCTCCATTTTCCGTATTTTTCCCGCAGGATCCGGTGCAGGATCTTTCCAGTCGGGGTTCTCGGCATCTGGTCGTCGGCAATGAAATCGACGCTCTTCGGCCGCTTGAAACCTGCAAGTCTGCCTTTGCAGAAGTCCATGATCTCCTTGGCCAGATCCGGGGACGGCTCGTATCCCGCGTGCAGAACGACCACCGCCTTGATGGTTTCTCCCCATTTTTCGTCCGGGATCCCGATGATGGCCACATCCTTCACCGCGTCGTGCGATCCGACCACATTCTCGACCTCCGAGGGATAAACATTCTCGCCGCCGGTGATGATCATGTTGGCCTTGCGGTCGACCAGGGCATAGTAACCATCCTCGTCGCGCCGGACCATATCACCGGCCGAGGACCAGCCCTCGAAAAAGGCCTCCTTGGTCTTTTCGGGCTCCTTCAGGTACTCCTTGAAGAGCATCGGGGTGCGGTAAAAGAGCTCGCCCACCTCGCCGTCCGGCACCTCGTTGCGGTCTTCATCCAGGATCCGGATGCGGTCCGTACCGAAGATCTCCTTGCCGATCGAACCGAGCTTCTTGAACTGGTCTTCGGGCCTGAGGAGCGTTACCAGCCCGCCTTCGGTGCTGCCGTAAGCCTCCCACAACTCGGCGTTCTTGAAGTATTCCATGATCGCGAGCTTGAGATCTTTCCGGGCGGGTGCGGACGAAATCAGCAACTGCCGTATGGAAGAAACGTCGATGCTGTTTTTGACCTCGTCGGGCAGCGCCAGCATCATGATGTAATGCGTAGGCACCAGGGAGGTGAAGGTGATCTTGTACTTTTCGATCGTCCGCAGGAGATCTTCGGGGTCGAAGCTCACCATGTTGTTGACGAACACGGGCGCCGTGATGAGCGTGTACGGAAATGAATAATAGATGGAGTTGACATGGCACATCGGCATCACCAGCATCACCTTGTCGGTCGGCCGGACGCCCATGTTGACAAGGTTCAGATAGTACATCGCCATGAAGCTCTCGTGGGTCTTCATGACGCCCTTGGGGCGGCCGGTCGTCCCCGAGGTGTACATGATGGTCCAGATGTCGTCGGCATCCACCACCCAATCCGGCTCTTCCGGCGAGGAGGCCGCCAGCCATTCCTCGAAACCGATATACCCTTCGGGGGCAGGCCCATCGCCCAGGTAGATGTAGTTCCCTTTGGGGACCGAGAGCTTATCGCGGATGCTGTTGATCAGATCCACGAAGGGGGCCTCCACGATGAACGCCTTGCTCTCCGAGTGATTCGCGATGAACTCGATTTCGGGTCCGGCCAACCTGAACATGACGGGAACCACCACCTGTCCGCCTTTGGCGCAGCCGGCGTAGATATCCATCCATTCCCCTCTGTTGTAAGCGATCACCGAAAAGGTGTCCTTATGCCCCACCCCGAGCTTGACCAACCCGTTCGCGAACCGACAGGCGCGCTCGTTCCATTGCTTGAAGGTGAATTCCTTGTTGCGGTCCTGCCATCCCAACTTGTCGGGATAGTTGTAGGCGTTCATCTTCAAGATGGTACCCATGTGCATCCACTTGCTTCTCGTCATTGTGCAAACCTCCCCCTATCGTTTCATTTCGCTTCCACCTGAAAGCGCGGAATTTTTACACGGCCTTCAGCCGTGCCCTGCAGACGGCTGCAGGTCTTCTTCCCAGCCAACAGCGCCGGGCCGGCCTCAACCCGGAATGATGAAAGGCCTGCCCCGAGACAGCCGCAGGACGCCTGGCCGGTGTCTTCTCGTGTGAAGCTCGGCACGCGAACGGTGTGAAGAACAGTCCTCATTTCCGAATCGGAAACTAAGCGGCCTCCAGCGCGAACAGGGCCGCCCCCACCGCACCGGTCAGCTGTGGAAACGGCGGCACCAGGATCTCCCGGTCCACCAGCTCCTCCAGCATCTTCACGAGGTAAGGATTGTGCGCTACGACCCCGCCGGTCATGACGACCCGCTCCGTCAAGGAATCCATCTCGAGCACCCGCTTCAGGACCGAAAAAAAAAGCCCCTTGACGATGTCCGGGACTTTTTTCCCCTGCCGGATCTTTTCCAGCACTTCCGTGGCCGAAAAAACGGTGCAATAACTGCCCAGTTCGACCATATCCGTGGAGGCCTCCGCCAGCCCGTCCATCTCCTCCAACGGGATATCGAGCCTAACCGACATCTCTTCCAGAAAGGCCCCCGTCCCAGCGGCGCACTTGCGGTTCATCTTGAAACTGATCCGCCGGCCATGGTCGTCCAGCTTGATGACCTTGTTGTCCTGGCCGCCGATGTCGATGATGGTGATGGCCATCGGGAAATAGTGGAAACAGCCCTTCGCGTGGCAGCTGATCTCGGTCTTGGTGTCGTTGTGGAATGTCACGTTTTTCCGGCCGTATCCGGTGGATACACACCCCCGGATCTCCGGCCGCCCACATCCGGCCTCCTCCAATGCCGCCGACAGCCCTGCCTCGGCCGTGCGCGAAAAATCCGTGCCCGATTTCAAGACAGCTTTGCCGATCAGCTTCCGATCCTCGTCCAGCAGGGCCACTTTGGTGCGGGAGGCCCCGACATCCACACCCGCAAAGATTCCTCCCAACGCTCAAACCTCTTCCAACTGCTCGATAAAAGCCTCGATATTGGTCTTCGTCTGTTCCTCGCTGTAGCAGCGCAGATCGTTCAGATCGCCGTTGATCGTCAGAACGGGGATCCCCAGGTTCCGGCTCAGCCTCTCGGGCATGCCGTAGCGGTTATTGGAGTTGTTGGGGCAGGTCTTGGCGTCGTGGAAGAGGATGCCGTCGAATCGGAACCGCTCGTGCGCATCCTGGATATAGGCCTCCTTGTAAGGCTCGTCGCGGACGATGAAAAGCTCCGTATAGGCGCGAGCCATGCTCAAAAATGGATCATTCGGGTCCAGTTGATCGAAGATCCAGCTGTTGCAGTAAGTCGAGGCCACGACGCAGGTCTTCAGGGAGGCGAACTGATCGGAGAGCGGCCTCAACTTGCCCCAGATCGGCATCCCCTCCCAATAGATCCGGTGGCGCTCGCCCTCGACCGCCGCCACCTTGTTCACCACCCGCTCCTGCAGCTCTTTCAGGAGCAGTTCATAGTAATCGACCGCCGCCTGGGTACCGCGCGCCACCACCGCGGGGCCCATGTGGATCGTGGCATCGAAGAAGGTCCAGGGCGAGGGGATCGCGGCCGCCGACTCGAGGCAGGCCCGCCAAAGCTCCGATGTCCTCCTCGACAGGGCGAGCGCCCCCTTGAAGCGGTCCATATCGAAACGGGTCCCCGCAATCTCTTCGAGCGGCGGTATGAGGTCGCGGATCTGCTGGGCGATGTCCTCCAGCTCATACTTGTGTATGGGGCCGATGTCGCGGTGCGTGTAAAGACCGACCAGCGGCACGTTCAATTCCCGGGAATACCAGGCGAACCAATCCTGCACATCCCGGCACTGGTTGGTGTTGAAGACCAGGACATCGGGCAGCGGCACCGATTCGATCCCGTAGGCCTTGGTGAGCGGCGTTTGCTTCCGAAGGTAGGATCCGACGTCGGAGGTCAGGTAGGAGCAGATATCGGGGGAGTAGCCGACGGCGTTCGCGTAGGGGATCAACTCCGCCGCCATCCGGGTGGCTCCCAGCATGGCGCCGTGGTTTTCGGGGAAATACACCAGAAACCCCATCCCCCTCAGCAGTTCCGCCGGCCCCACGCTGGTGCACCAGGCGATCTTCGGGCTGCGGCTCTTGGCTGCAGCATCCAGTTCATAAAAATGGTCGGCCATGATCTTCTTGAGGACCTTGCCGGCAGTGATCTCTTTTCTCAAGGGTTTTTCTCCCACGTCCATACACCCCTTTTCTCGTTGATAGTCTTCCGGAAGCCTTCCCGGCGGAGCCTCTCACCGACGACGCCGGCCCCTTCGCACCGCTGGTCCCAATCCCGCCGGCCACATCCCGGCCTTTTTCGCTTTATCTAGAAGGGCGGCGGTTGGAGCCTCCCTGGATGAGCGTGCCTCTCCGGTCCGCACACCGAGGAAAGAGCGCTTTTCCCGGAAGAAAAACCGGCCCGCGACCCTGAAGACCTACCCCAAGGATGCACGGCCCGCTCTGGATAAGGCGGCACTCCCCGGGGCAAGCCCCGGGGAAGGGGCGCCGCAGACGCCCGGGCCGCCAGTCTTCACTCCTATGCCATCGCGTCAGCGACAATCTCCGTGATATCCATGATCTTGATCTTGCCGCGTTCCCCCTTGGGGATGGCCTTCGCGCCCTTTTTGAGATTGTCCTTGCATGCGGCGCATCCGGATACGATCACCTCGGCCCCGGCCGCCAGGGCATCCCTGACGCGCTCGGCCGCCATCGCCACGGACATCTCCGGGTCGAACGCCTGGACGCCGCCCCCGCCGCCGCAGCAGCGGGACTGCAGCCGATTGCGCGCCATCTCGGCAAATTCCAGTCCCGGGACGGCCTGCAGGATCCGGCGCGGCTCATCGAAGATCTGCAGGGCGCGCCCGAGGTCGCACGGATCGTGATAGGTGACCTTCTTGCCCAGATCCCCCTTGAACTTCAGGCTTCCTTCCTGGATCAGCTTGTCGAAATAGGTCACCGAGTGATGCACTTCGATGCCCATCTCACCCAACTGCGGGTAAAGCTTCTTGAAGGTCTTGAAGCACCCGGCGCAAGGGGTGACGAGTTCTTTCGCCCCCGTAGCCTTGATCCGCTCCATCAACTGCTCGGCATGGGACTCGAAATCCTTGGACCCCATCAGGTAAAGGGGGAATCCGCAGCAGTTCTCCTCCGTCGCCAGCACCGTGTAATCCACGCCCGCGGCATCCAACGGCTTCAGCAGGCTCGGCACCATCTTCATATCGAGGTAGCTCGGGACGCACCCCATGAAGAGCAGGGTCTCGGCCTTGGCCTTCAACTCACCTTTCTTTGCCTTCTCCTTCAGGGCCGGCGGGTAGATCTCGATCCGGTCGGTCTGGGCGCTCGCATAGACGTTGCCGGTCTTCAGGATATTGTCCCGAACGGCCAGGACCGACTCGGGGACGAAACCAGCGTCATAGAGTTTGCGGCGCACGCCCTCGACGATCTCGTCCACGCAGATGCGGGCGGGGCAGAAGTAGGTACAGGCCTGGCAGGTGGTGCAGGAGTAAAAGGCCTCGGCCAGTTCCTTCGACGGCTCGATCGTGCCGTTCATGAAATAAAAGGCCAAGGCATTGCGGCCGCGCGCATTGCGAGCCTCCCGGTGGGTGACGCTGAAGGTCGGACATCCCAGCCGGCAGAACCCGCAGTGGATGCAGGCCAAGACTTCATCGTCCAGGCTCTTGCCTAGCGAGTTCAGACCTTCGGGATGCTCCACCAGCGGCTGGAAGGCGAAGTAGTCATAGATGTCGGGCTTCCGCTCCGAATCATCGAGGCCCATCTTGCCCGGGTTGAGGATGTTGTCCGGGTCGAGCGCCTGCTTGATCTTCCGCATCAGATCGAAGGACCGGCCGAGCTGCATCTCCATGTGGGGCGCCCGGGTCAGGCCGCTCCCGTGCTCGGCGCTCAGCGTTCCCTTCATCTCCAGGGCGGTTGCAACGAGTTCTTCCACCGCCGGTTTCAGGCGGTCCCAGTCATCACGGCTGCGCACGTCGGAGACGAAGGTCGTATGCACATTCCCATCGCCCACGTGTCCGAAGGTGGCGATCAGCACGTTGTATTTCTTGGCGATCTCCTGGGCGCGCCGGATGGTCTCCGGGATCTTGCTCGACGGTACGCCCAGATCCTCAGCGATCGGCACGAGGCGGTTGCCCGGCTTCAAGCGCGAAAGGGTCGGGACCAGCCCGCCGCGGGCGCGCATCATCTCCTCCCGCTTGTGGGGGTCGTCCGTCCACTCGAATTCCTGAACGTTCCATTTCCGGCAGATCTCGCCGATCTTCTCCATGTCGCGGACCACCACTTCCTTGACGCCGTCCGCCTCCATGATGAGAATCGCCTCGATCTTGCTCGCATCCCGTCCGAGGGCCTTCTCGACGACCTTGATGCTGTTCTTGTCGAGGATCTCGCACCCCGCCAGCTTGATCCCGGAGGTGGTCACCTCGGTCACCGCATCGCCGGCCGCGTTCAGATCCCCGAAGATGGCCAGGGCCAGCGCCGCATATTCCGGTTTGGGCTCCAGCTTGGCGATGACCTCCGTGATAATCCCGAGGGTCCCTTCGGCCGCCGTAAAGAGATGCGTCAGGTCATATCCGAGGGAGGTCTTGGGTGCACGCGTGCCTGTCTCGATGATGGAACCGTCGGCCAGGACCACCTTCAGTCCCTTGATGTAGTCCCGCGTCGTCCCGTACTTGACCGCGCGGTGCCCGCTCGCGTTGGTGGAAACCATGCCGCCGATGGTAGCGACGACCTCGCTCCCCGGATTGGGGGGGAACATGAGGTTGTCCTTGGCAAGCCGATTGTTGAGCTGCACACAAACGACCCCGGGCTCGAGGCGAGCGTAGAAATCCGCCTTGTTGATCTCGAGGATGTTGTTCATCTGGTGGAGGTCCAGCAGCAGCCCGCCTCTTACCGGCAACACCGCACCGGTGACGCTGGTTCCGGTCCCCCGTGCAGTGACGGGGATCTTTTCGCGGTGCGCGATCTTCATGATGGCGGCGATTTGCTCGGTCGTCTTCGCGAAAACCACTGCGTCGGGGACGCCCTGGTGGACCGACATATCCCGCGAATAGCTGAGGCACTCCACCCGATCGTAGAAGACGTTCTCGGCACCCACAATCTCCTGAATCTCCGGTATGACCTTGGCGATATCCATAGAAAACAAGCCTCCTCTGAGCGCAGACCGCAGCCCTCGACCTACGGCAGCACGGAGCGTATCCTGGATAGTCCGCAGCCTGGGCGGGCACTGCCGGCATTTTAAGATAAGGGGTGAAATCGGAGACCCCCTGCGGGGTCGAATGATCGTTGAAATCTGTGTGACGCTGGTGGTTTTTCCCGAAAATATCTATCGCTTTTCCTGGTCGCTGCTATATCTCCCTTCTATGCTATCGTCATCGGCTATCGCTACTATTTAGCTACAAAATAACTATAATAAAGGCATGTAAACCTGTCAAGGTAAAATGCAGATGAGCCATCGTCAGCGCCGCCGGAAGATCCCCCGCACTTCCATGAGATCAAACCATTGAAATGTCCGGCGAATCTGTCCCAGCCAATCCGAGTCGTAAACGTAGTTGACCATCACCCCGCACGACTCCTGCAGCCCCCTCGGGGTGGGGTTGGCCAGGAAGTGGATGTGGCGCGGGGCCACGGTCGCGCCGTTGCCCAGATGGAAGGCGGCTACGGGGTTGAGTGGTTTGCCGCGCCCGGTCTTCTCCTCTGTCAGGTAGACATAGGTCGTGCGCTTCAGCGGCCCTTCGAGGCTTCGCCTCAACTCCTCGTCCCGGACCCACTGCTCCTCGCCAAGGATGCGGGCAAGGGCCCTGCAGAAGGCCTCGTCCCCTTCCGCCTCGCCGTCCGAACGCGCCCTGACCACGGCCGCCCCCTTCTTGGAAAAGAACCCCGCAATCTCTCTGCAAGTCAGTCGCGCATCCGTTTTCCGGCCCTCCAGGACAGGCCGCAGATAGCGTTTCCAGAAACCGGGGATAGGGCTCAACGTAGCGAAGGTGCGGACATGTTCGTTTTCACCGCGCAGGTAATCCACGACCTTGCCGATCAACATCCTCCCAAGGCCAAGCCCCGCCAAACCGTTCTGGGTGTTGTTGATGGAATAGAATATCGCCGTATCGATCCTCGAGCCCTCCCCAGCCGGCGCGAGAACCTCCTCCATGCTGCGGGCAAGCCCCGAGGTGAGGGCCACCTCGATGAAGATCACCGGTTCGAACGGCAGCAGTCGATGATAGAGGGCGAAACAGCGCCGGTCCTTTCCGAGACGCCGCCCCATTTCCTCGATGCGCGTCATCGGGTGGACCATGTCGTTGTTCTTGATCAGTTCGATCTGCCGGTAGGATGAATCGAGGGTGATCTCCTCGAGATACAGGAATCCCTCCTGAAACCACATCTCCAGCAGAAAGACGATGTCCGCGTCCAACGCCCCCAACTCCACGCCCCCCTCCCGCTGCGCCGCGAGGAGGTCGCCCCTGAAATCCAGAATGAACTTGAGCCCTCCCGGGATGTGCGCGAGCTTTCGGAAACGCCTCAACCGCGGGGACAGTATGCGCCTCCGCAGGTCGGCGAGGAGACCGGCCCAGCGGGGGTCGCCCTCGTCGCACTGGGCAAGAGCCTCGATCGGAGACGCGACCGAGGCCTTGGAGACCTCGACCCGCCTGAGCATCTCCAGAAAGAGGCGCAAGCGATCGGGCTCCCCCAGGGCGTGATAACCCGCCCGAAGCGTCTGGAAAGCGGCGGCCAGCGGCCTGCCCTCCTTCTCGAGTTCGTCGAAGGCCCTGAGGACCTGCTGCACCATGCTCGACGAGCCATTCCTTCCAATCATGCCCTTTTGCTGCCGTTCGGGTTCAACCATCCGTCTGCCCCGTATTCATCCGGAAATGACGATCCCGCACTGTCGAACTGCAAACCCGGTCCGGCCTTCGGCCAAAGGCCCGACCGCTCCCCTTCCGCACATCACCGCCGGCCTGTCTCGGAAAACCGATCCGTGCCCGCCGCCCAGAAGCATCGGCAGCTTCCACCGGCACCCCGTCCTCTCCAACGAGGGCGGCCTGCACATGGGCACCGCTGCATGGACGCCCCGGATGCCTGCATCACCAAATTTTTTATAATATCTAAAAAACGGCCCGATGTGAAAGTAAAATCATCCACAGATATCCCGGGTCATTTGACTTGATTTGGAAGGCCTTGCAGGCTATACAAAATATTTGGAGCATGCAGGCCTTTCAGCATGCCGGGCGCGCCGAGCCGGTGCCTCGAGGAGGTCGAATCAGCCCGGCGGAGCGTTGGGTTGCTGAAGGTCTTCGGCAGGCTTCTGGCAAGCATTTCCGAGGGGTGTGGACTGGACAGGCGCCTGCTTCGGGCCGAACCGGCAGACAGCCCACCAGCTTCGAACCGAAACCGGGTTTCAGCCCTCAACCGCACTCAGGAGCCCCATGAGACCTTCCTTTTTTTCCCCTTATACGCATGGTTTCATTCGAGCCGCGGTCTGCGTGCCTTTCCTGCGCGTGGCGGACCCCGTCTACAACCTGGAGCGGACCCTGGCCCTCGCCCAGCGCGCCTCGGACGCCCGCGCGGCCCTGGCCCTTTTTCCAGAGATGGGCCTTTCCGCTTACTCGAACGACGACCTTTTTCATCAGGACGCACTGCTCGAGGCGACGCGCTCCGCCCTCGAGCAACTGGTGGAGGCAAGCCGCACCCTCGCGCCGGTGCTGCTCGTCGGGGCCCCGCTCCGCTGCGAGGGGCGCCTGTTCAACTGCGCCATCGTCGTCTACCGGGGGGAGGTTCTCGGCATTGTCCCCAAAAGCTTTCTTCCCAATTACCGCGAATACTACGAGAAGAGGCAATTTGCCGCCGCCCGCCAGGCGTTTTCCCACGAGGTGATGTTCGCCGGCCGGAGCGTCCCTTTCGGAAACGACTTGATCTTCGAAGCCCGCAACGTGGCCGGCTTCAATCTGCACGTCGAGGTCTGCGAGGACGCCTGGGCCCCCATCCCCCCGAGCACGTGGGCCGCCATGGGCGGTGCGACCATCCTCGCGAACCTCTCCGCAAGCAATATCACCGTCGGAAAGGCCGAGCACCGCCGCCTCCTCTGCGCATTTCAATCCGCCAAGTGCCTCGCGGCCTATCTCTATTCGGCGGCGGGCCCGGGCGAGTCCACCAACGACGTCGCCTGGGACGGCTATGCCCTCATTTACGAGAACAACGATCTCCTTGCCGAGTCGGAGCGTTTCGCCCAAGAGGAGCAGGTGATCCTGGCCGATGTCGACCTCGAGCGCCTCCTCCAGGAACGGATGCGCACGACGAGCTTCGGCGACGCCGTCGGCGACCACACGGAGCGGCTGCATGCACTGCGTCGTGTGCCGTTCACCTTCGCGGTCCCCGAGGGAGAAAGCGCCCTTTTGCGGGAGGTTCTGCGCTTTCCCTACGTGCCGAGCGACCCCCGTGTCCTGAACGAGCGCTGCTTCGAGGTCTACAACATTCAGGTCCACAGCCTCATGAAGCGTCTGACCGCCGCCGGTATCGAACGGGTGGTCATCGGTGTCTCCGGCGGACTCGACTCCACCCAGGCCGTGATCGTGGCGGCCAAGACCATGGACCGCCTCGGCCTGCCGCGCGCCAACATCCTCGGATACACCATGCCGGGATTCGCCACGAGCGCCAGGACGCTCGAAAACGCCCGCCGCCTCATGTCCGCCCTCGGGGTCACGGCCCACGAAATCGACATCCGGCCGTCCTGCATGCAGATGTTCCAGGACATCGGGCACCCCTACGCCCAGGGGAAGCCCGTCTACGATGTGACCTTCGAAAACGTGCAGGCCGGCGAGAGGACCTCCCACCTGTTCCGCCTGGCGAACCTCCGCAGGGCGATCGTTCTGGGGACCGGCGATATCAGCGAACTGGCCCTCGGCTGGACCACGTATGGCGTCGGGGATCAAATGTCGCACTACAACGTCAATGTCTCGGTGCCGAAGACCCTGATCCAGCACCTGATCCGCTGGGTCATCCACACCCGGCAGTTCGACGAGGCGGCCGGCGCCGTCCTCCAGGAGATCCTCGAGACCGAAATCTCCCCCGAACTCGTCCCCGGCGGCGGCCTGTCGGACCAGCCCGCACAAAAGACCGAGGCGCAAATCGGCCCCTACGAACTTCAGGACTTCAACCTCTACTACATCACCCGCTTCGGGTTCCGCCCGAGCAAGGTGGCCTTTCTCGCCCACCATGCGTGGAGGGACCCGGAAAAAGGTCCCTGGCCCCCCTTCATCCCGGCGGACAAGCGCCACGCTTACGATCTGGCCGCCATCCGCAAGTGGCTGGAGGTATTCCTCTACCGGTTTTTCAAGATCAGCCAGTTCAAGCGCACCGCGATCCCGAACGGCCCCAAGGTCGGGTCGGGCGGATCCCTCTCTCCCCGCAGCGACTGGAGGGCCCCGAGCGACTCCGAGGCGGAGGTGTGGCTGGAAGAACTGAGGCGGAACGTGCCGGAATAGCCGCCCCCCGGCCGCCAAGGCGTTCAGCGGCGGCGCCCCTGCGCCTGCCCTTCCGCCGCTGCAGCCATGGAAAAGAGCGGGGCGTGGTTGGAGGTGAACAGCGGAGGGTCGCGGCGCAAGATGGGCGCCACCGCCCGATGGCGGCGGAACTCCCGGTCCAGGAACCGCCGGACCAGGGGCCGATCCCAGCCCCGCGGGTGAGCGAAGCCGGTGTAAAGAGACAGATCCGCTTCATAAAAGGGGTCCGTGGCGAGCGCGCGGGCATCGGGACTGTGGACGGGGAGGTTGAAGACCGCCAGGTTCAGGAAACCGATCGCCTCCCGGTGCCGCACGACGAACTCCAGCGTTCTTTCCGCCGCCGCCCGGTCTTCGCCCGGTGTGCCGAAGAGCAGGTAGACATAGGTCGCGATTCCCGCCCGCCGGAGGCCATCGAGGACGCGCCCCGCGGTCTCGACCCGCGCCCCCTTCCCCATCGCGTCGAGGACGTCCTGGTCCCCGGATTCGAGGCCGAGTTTGAGCATCACGCAGCCCGAGCGTTTGAGGGCCCGGCAGAAATCCTCATCGGCCAGGAGTTCCGAGGCGCGCGCAAAACCGTACCACGGCATGCCCGGTCCGCCGCCTGCGGCCAGGCGCTTCAGGAGCGCCGGGCTCACGGCGTTGTCCAGCAGATGAATCAGCACAGGCCGCTCGGCGCGTGAAAGCACTCCGAGATCGGTCAGCACGTCGGTGTGCGGTACGGGCCGGTAGGGATTGCGCTCCGCGCGCTCGGGGCAGAATGAGCAGCGTCCCCAGTAACAGCCGCTCGAGGCGCTGTAGGGCAGGATCGGCCCAGGAGAAAGGTACCTGTAGCGGGAAAACACCGAAAAATCGGGCGGGCCGGCCGCGCCCGGCTCCTCGACCCCGAAGCTTTCCAGGAGGAAGCCTTCGCCGGGGCCCGCGACCAATGTGTCGATAAGGCCCCCGAACGGATTCCGGAAAGCCGGGCGCCGCATCCAGGAGGTCACCAGTCCGCCGCCGAAAACGATGGGAAGCCGTCCGTCGAGTCTTCTCAGGAATCCCGCCATGGCGAAGGCGGTGAGGGCCTGGCTCAAGTAATTGAGGGAGAACCCGACCATCGACGGGCCATGGACGGAAAGCACCTCCTCCAGGCGACGGCTGAACCAGCCGAAAAACGGGTCCGCCTCCGGCGCCTCGGCTGCGGCCAGGAGATCGGCGCTTCGCACGGCTGAGCGGAGCGGATCCTGGTAATCGGCAAGAGTCAGGTGCACGCCCGATGCAGCCGCTGCCGCCCCCGCCACCCGGTTCAGATCCGCGACAGCCCGTTTGTAACGGTCGATATTCCGATAACCGTCCCATGACGAAAGCGTGGCGATGTTGCGCTCCACTCCGCGCACGGCCCTCTGCGTCCAGCGGTCCGACGCCGCGAACGGTGTCCGGATCGACGCCCAAAGCCCTTCGAGGTTGGCGTCGAGGACCACGCACCCGATCCCGTGCCGGCCGAGCGCTCCGGCCAGCCGTGCGATCCCGGCCGGCGGCTCGCTCGCCTTCGCCACGGGCGGATGAATGAGCAGCAGCGGGCCCCTTCGTTCGAGCCGGGCCGGACCGCGCGAATACACGACATCCCGACAAGATTGCCTGGATTGATGACTTTCTTTCACGCCGCCCTCCACCGTGCGGATTCCTGTCATGATCCTGCGCCTTCCCGGTTGAATTTTCAAGCGATACTGAGTATGCTTTTTCTGGACAGCACCGCTTCCGGCCCCCCGGCGGAGCGCCGGGCAGACCCTTCGGAGACGGGTCGAAGAAGTCCGCTCCTTCAGAGGAGCGCCCTTCCGGAAATCATTTTCCGGTATAATCCGGTTTCCAATTCGGATGTGAGGATTTTTCCCTACACCCTTCGGGCGCTCAGTCCCACCCCTTTGCGGCGGGTCCCGGCTCGCCCGATAAATGAAGTCTATCAGGCGCCTGCGCAGAGGCAACCTATGGGGCGCCACGCGCGCAAACGTGCAGATGGACGCCAGGATCGGCGAAAAAGACCTTTTTCAGATGGATGCCAAGGAGATTCGACATGCAAACACAGCGATCGATGCTGCTTCTCACCGTCCTGATCGTCAGCCTCGCAGCGGCCTGCGCCGGCATCCAGACTGCGGAACAGCCCCCCGATCGCTCGCCGCTTCGCGAGAAGGGCTACCGGGTCGAACTGGGCATCGTCAAGGCCGCAGACGAACTGGAAACGCCCCCGTCGATCCCTTCCCGGCTGCGCTTCGAACTGGAAAAGCAACTCATGATTGCAGGCCTCCGGCCAAGCGAAGGGCAGGGGGGGAAAAGGCTGCGCCTTGACGTAGAAACGCGGGCGACCTACCAGGGCTTCGCCGCCCGAAGCGGCATCGCCGCCAACTACGCCTACTCCGCTCTCTTTTCGCGGGTGATTCTGGTGGATCCCACGGATGAAAGCGTGCTGGCGGAAACCGTCGTGAAGACCTTCAACGGCTTCGGTTCCTGGACGGCCGACATGACCGAGATCGATCATGCCGCCGAGATCGTGCGCTACGTCGCTTCGATCGATCCGCTGTAGGTCCATCGGTCCTCTGTGCTTCGATCGGTCCGCCCTCGCGGGAGGGGCCGGTTTGAAGAAAAGAGGGGCGCCGGACCTCTCGGCGCCCTCGAAAAACCGGGCTGACCCGACTCTGCGAAGCGGCGCTGGCCGCAATGGAGCGTAGAAGGTGGATGACAGGGTGACCCGCTTCGACAAATACGGGATGCCGGTGGAACTCAGGGTGGCCGATGCGTCTGCTCTCCCGGAACTTCTCGACATGTACGATGGCTTCGAACCGAAACCGGCTTCACAGGGGCTTCCCCCCTCCAATCCGACCGCATGCCGGTCCTGGGTCGCGTTTCTCCTGCACAACGGGGTCAACCTCTGCGCCCACCGCTGCGACCGGCTGATCGGGCACGCCGCGATCCTGATGGATCCGGCGAAATGCGACGCCGAATTCCTGATCTTCGTGCATCAGGATTTCCGCAGCAAGGGGATCGGGACCATCCTGACCCGGGGCACCCTCCAACTTGCCCGGGACCGGGGCATCGGATGCGTCTGGTTGACCGTCGAAACCGTCAACTTCCATGCAGTGAGGCTGTACCGCAATATCGGGTTCCAGTTCTGCGACGCCTTCGACTGCGAAAGGATGATGCGGATAGACATCGAAGGGCCATAAGGGGGAGATCTCCACCCTGGGCCGCCCGCACCGGCGTTTCCCGGGTCCGAAAAACGCCGGCAAACACCTCCGGGCTCAGCGCGTTCAGACCACGAGGGCCTCCTTTCAAACCAACGCCGTATGACAGCGGCCAGAGCAGGGTAACCTATGATCAAGGCTCGTATCAAGGCAGAAGACCCGAATGCCCAAATAGGTTCCTACGGCAATTTTTACCGCGCCTTCGCCTGGGACGACATCCACCGGGAGCTGCGGCGTTCACCCGGCGAACCGCTCAACATCGTCGCCTACGCCATCGACCGCTGGGCGGAGGACCCGGAGCACGGACAGCGGCCGGCGCTCGTCTTCGACCGGGCGGGGGAGGCGCGCTCCTGGACATACGCCCAACTGCAGACGATCTCTTCGCAGTGGGGCGCCATGCTCCTCGACCTGGGCCTGAAGGCCGGCGACCGGCTGTTCATCTTCGTGCCGCCCTGCCCCGAAATCTATTTCGCGATGCTCGGCTGCGCCCGCGTGGGGGTCATCTTCTGCCCGCTCTACCCGACCCTCGGGTTCGACGAATTGGATCAGCGCATCCGCAACGCCTCGCCACGCGCCCTGCTGACCCATCCCGAAACCGTCGAAACCCTGCCGCCCGAGGCCTTGGGCCCCGTCGAACACGTGCTTTTCACGGAAGGCCCGCTGCCGCGCGTCTTCAACCGCGAGACCCTGATCCCGCAGAGGCTGCCCGGCGGCACCACGATCCTTTCCCCGGTCCTCCTGGCCGAGGACAGCCCGCTCTACCTCATCTACACCTCCGGCTCGACCGGGCCGCCGAAAGGGGTCGTCCACGCCCACCGGGATCTCGCCGGGCACCTGATGACCGGCCGGTACGTGCTGGACCTCTCCCCGGGGACCGTGCTCTGGACGGACGGCCACCCAGCCTGGGTCATGGCGACCGTTTACAGCACCTTCGCCCCCTGGCTCTGCGGAGCGACGAGCGTGGTGCTGGGGGACCCCTTCTCCGCATCGAACTGCTACCGGACCCTCGAGCGGCACAAGGTCTCCGTGTGGTACACGACCCCCATGACCATCAAGAAACTCATGGAGGCCGGTGAAGACCTGCCGACGCGCTACGACCTTTCGAACCTCCGGCATGTCCTGACCGTCGGAGAGGCGCTCGCCCCGGAGCATTTTTACTGGGTCCGGAACCACCTCCACCACTCTCCGCACGACACCTGGTGGATGAGCGAGACCGGGATGATCTGCTTTGCGAACTTCCCCTCCATGGACATCAAGCCCGGGGCCATGGGCAGGCCCGTACCAGGCATCGAGGCCGCCGTCCTCGACGAGAAGGGGGAGCCGCTGCCGTTTCTCTCCATGGGGGAACTGGCGCTCAAGACGCCCTGGCCCGCCCTCATGACGGGCATCTGGGAAGACCGGGAGCGCTTCCTGGCCTATTTTCCCTTCGAAGGCTGGTTTTCCACGGGAGACATGGTCATCATGGACGAGGAGGGCTACTATTACCACCAGGGGCGGATGGACGACCTCATCAAGATCGGGGAAAAGGTCATCGGCCCCTTCGAGATCGAGCACATCCTCTTTCAGCATCCAGCCGTAGCCGAATCCGCCGTCATCGCCAAGACCGCCCAGGCGAACCAGCCCCACCTGAAGGCCTTCGTCAAGCTGAATGCGGGCATTGCCCCGAGCGGGCGGATGAACCAGGAGATCAAGGCCTTCGTCAAGGCCAATCTTTCTCCCGACACCCCCTTGCGGGAAGTCGAATTTGTTGATAACCTCCCTAAGACAAGCGCGGGGAAACTCCTGCGGCGCGTCCTGCGGGCGCGCGAACTGGGCCTGCCGACCGGCGACCCCTCCCGTATGCAGGACTGACCTCACGCGGTGGCAGACGACATGGCCCATTCCGGAAAGACGCGGACCCCTTACTGGCCAGACCAATACGTCGCGAAGCGCCGGACCCCCGCGCAGGCGATCCGCGCGATCAAGCGCGGGCAGCGGGTGTTCATCGGGACCTCCTGCGGGGAGCCCCAGATCCTGGTGCGGGAACTGGCGGCGCAGTCGGCCTCCTTTACGGATCTGGAGATCGTCCGGGTCCTCAGCCTGGAGATCACCCCGCTGACCCTGATCGCCGATCAGACCGCCTGCCACAACTTCAGCGTCCGATCCTTCTACCTTGGCTCCGCCAAGCCCCGGGCCCTATCGGCCAACAAGCGCTTCATCACGCCGATCAACCTTTCGGCCGTTCCGAGGCTTTTCAAGAGCCGCCAGCTCAAACTGGACGTCGCCCTGATCCAGGTCTCGGAGCCGGACGATTTCGGCTGGATGAGCCTAGGGGTCAGCGTCGACGTCACGATGGCCGCGGCCCAGTCCGCTGATTTGGTGATCGCGCAGGTCAATCCGCAGATGCCGCGCGTCCTGGGGCGGAGTTTCATTCACGTGAACGAGGTCGACATCGTCGTAGAGCACGACGAACCCCTGATCACGATCGGGCAAGCGCCCGACTTCCCGACGGCCCGGTGGATCGCACAACATGCCGCGAAACTCATCGAAGACGGCGCGACCTTGCAGATCAGCCTCGGAACGACCCCCCAGGCCCTGCTGCTCGGCCTCTCGGACAAAAACGACCTCGGGGTCCACACCCAGTTCCTGACCGACGGGATCATGCACCTCTTTTCGAGCGGGGTGGTCAACAACCGCCGGAAGGGCTTCAACGAAGGGAAGCTCGTGGCGAGCGGGGCCATCGGCTCCGCCAACCTTTACGAGTTCCTGCACGACAACCCCGGCATCGAGTTCCACCCCTCCGACTACGTGAACGACCCGATGATCATCGCCCGCCACAACCGGATGACCTCGCTGAACGTCGCGATGGCCATCGATCTCACCGGCCAGGTGGCAGCCGACGCCATGCCCTTCAACCACTTCACGGGCGTCAACGGCTTCATGGATTTCGTCCGGGGAGCCAGCCAGGCGCCCCAGGGCAAGAGCATCATCATGATCCCTTCGACGACCCTGGACGGGAGGAGCAGCCGGATCGTCCCGCTCATGGAAAACGTCGCCGTCGTCGTCCCGCGCGGCGACGTGCAGTACGTGGTCACCGAGTACGGGGTCGTGAACCTCTTCGGGAAGAGCCTTCAGGAGCGCGCGGTCGCCCTGATCAGCATCGCCCATCCGGACTTCCGGGACGAACTCTTCCACGAGGCCAAAAAGAAGGGCTTCCTCGGCCAGGAGCGCACCCTGGCCGACACCATGCGCTGCATCTATCCCCTCGACATCGAGGAAGTCCGCACGATCGGCGGGCACAAGGTCTTTTTCAGGCCCGCCCGCCCCACCGACGAAAGACTCGTTCAAGAGCATTTCTACGCCATGGACCAGCAGGACGTGGTCCGTCGTTTTCTGCACGAAAAAACCAGTTTCCTCCGCGAAGACGTCGCAGACGTCTTCATGGTCGACTACGTGAACGACATGGCCATCCTCGCCGTCACCGGCGAGCCCGGCTTCGAACGGGTCATCGGCGTCGGCGGCTATTTCTCGAGCCCGGGCGGCGGACCAGCCGAGGTGGCCTACAGCGTCGCCAAGGACTGGCAGGGCAAGGGGGTCTCGTCCATCCTGCAGGAAAAGCTTCTGGACAGTGCACGCAATCACGGCATCCCCGGCTTCGTAGCCTACACCTCGGCCGGCAACCGCGCCATGATCCGGCTTTTCGAGAAGCTGCCCTACCGGGTGGACATCTTGCAGGACGCCGACGGCGTCACGCTGAAGGCCACGTTCGACGACCTCCCCTCCCCGGCGCCCTGCACGGGGGACCTCTGACGGGGCAAAAGGCCGCCGATCAGGCGGAGAGGGCGCAGACACCGAAGAATCCAGCCACAGGAGAACGTATGCTCAAGCAGGAGGAAAACCATCCCGACATGCTTGGGGCAGCGCGAAAGACCGGGCGGGACGGGGGCGGCCCGTGGCCCGGACCCGCTGCAGAACCAGACTGAACCGGCGGACACCTTTCCGGCGATGACAGCCGCAGGCGCATTTCCGGTTCCAACATCTTGAAAGGAGACGGACTATGACGGATGCACCCAAATGGTATGACGCCCACCTCGAGGACTACCGGAAGGTCGCCTTCATCAACTCCCTGGAGCAGTACCAGGAGCTTTACCGCCGCTCGATCGAGGACCCCGACGGCTTCTGGGCCGAACAGGCCGGGAGATACCTCTCGTGGGACAAGCCGTGGGATTTCGTGCTGCGCTATGATTTCAACCAGGCCGATATCGCCTGGTTCGGCGGCGGCGTCCTCAACGCGTCGGCCAACTGTCTCGACCGCCACATGAAAACCCTGAAGGACAAGGTCGCCTACTACTGGGAAGGGGACAACCCGGAGGAAACCCTCACCGTGACCTACGGGGATCTCTACGCGCGCGTCAACAAGATGGCGGCTCTCCTGAGGCAAAAAGGGGTGAAGAAGGGGGACCGGATCATCATCTACATGCCGATGATCGTGGAACTGCCCGTCACCATGCTTGCCTGCGCCCGCATCGGCGCCGTCCACAGCGTGGTTTTCGGGGGGTTCAGCGCCGAGGCGCTCGCCAACCGGATCCGAGACTGCGGCGCGAGGCTGGTCGTCACGGTGGACGGCGGATTCCGGGCCGGCAAACCGGTGCCCCTCAAAACCAACGTCGACAACGCCCTCAAGACCTGCCCCGGCGTCGATACGGTGCTCGTCTTCGAGCGTGCCGGCCTGAAGCCGGAGCTCGATTCGAAGCGGGAGGTCTGGGTGCACGAGGCCCTCGAGGACCCGAGCCTGCCCGATTTCGTGGAGCCCGAACCGATGGACGCAGAAGACCCGCTTTTCATCCTCTATACCAGCGGCAGCACCGGCAAACCGAAGGGCGTCGTCCACACCACCGGCGGCTACCTCCTCTACGCCGCCATGACCACCCGGCTCGTTTTCGACCTCAAGGACGACGAGGTCTTCTGGTGCACCGCCGACATCGGGTGGGTGACCGGACACTCCTACAGCGTCTACGGGCCGCTCACGGAAGGCTTGACCAGCGTGCTGTTCGAAAGCGTCCCCAATTATCCCGGCTTCGACCGGTATTGGGCGATCGTCGAGAAGTACCGCGTCGCCAAGTTCTACACCGCCCCCACCGTGATCCGCTCCCTCGCCAAGGAAGGCCCTGAACCGGTCCAGAAGCACGACATCTCCTCGCTCAAACTCCTCGGGTCCGTGGGCGAACCCATCAATCCCGAGGCCTGGCGGTGGTACTACCACTACGTCGGACGCGACTGGTGCCCGATCATGGACACCTGGTGGCAGACGGAGACGGGCGGACACATGCTCACCCCCCTGCCCGGCGTAGCCCCCATCAAGCCGGGGTCCTGCTCCTTCCCCTTTTTCGGGGTGGACCCCGTGATCCTCGACGAAACAGGACAGGAGGCCCGCTTCCCCGACCAGGAGGGCGTGCTCTGCATCCGGAAACCATGGCCCGGCATGGCGCGGACGGTCTACGGCGACCATGAGCGTTTCCGCCAGACCTATTTCAGCCAGGTGCCGGGGATGTATTTTACCGGCGACGGCGCCAAAAAGGACCAGGACGGGTACTTCTGGATCATCGGCCGCATCGACGACGTTATCAATGTCTCGGGCCACCGCCTCGGCACCGCCGAAGTCGAGTCCGCGCTCGTCCTGCACGACCTGGTCGCCGAGGCCGCGGTGGTGGGCATGCCCCACCCGGTCAAAGGCCAGGGCATCTACGCCTTCGTCACCCTCAACACGGGGGTGCCGAAGTCGGAGGAACTGAAGAAGGAACTGATCCAGATGGTGCGCAAGGAGATCGGCCCCATTGCGACGATCGACGCCCTGCAATGGGCGGACGCCCTGCCGAAGACC
The DNA here is from genome assembly GCF_000422285.1 of Desulfatiglans anilini DSM 4660. Classification (NCBI taxonomy): domain Bacteria; kingdom Pseudomonadati; phylum Thermodesulfobacteriota; class Desulfobacteria; order Desulfatiglandales; family Desulfatiglandaceae; genus Desulfatiglans; species Desulfatiglans anilini. The sequence continues at coordinate 27,673 of NZ_AULM01000010.1, read as the reverse complement.
CGGAGCGGAAAGATCATGCGCCGCATCCTCCAGAAGATCGCGGCCGGCCGCGTCGACGAACTCGGCGACACCTCCACGATCGCCGATCCGAGCGTCATCGAGACGTTGATTAAGGAGCGCGTCGGACTACCGTAGTTTCAATCCGTAAATGGTCTTTTGGGCCAATCTCGGCGTTGATCTGCACGTTTGCTTGTGCGGCGACCTTAAAGGTCGCCTTCGCGCAAACGCTTGATCGCCTTGATATTGGCCCAAAATCCTCATTTCTGGATTGGAAACTCGGTTCTAACGGAACATCCTTTCGGGATGCACAGGAAGGAACCCCTTTCGGAGACGATGATCCGGCACGACCCGGTTTCCTATCCGAATGACAAGAACCGGAAATGCCGAAGTTTCCGCTCCCCGCAGCGATGCAAACCGGCGAAGCGCCCCGGAGGGCGTTTTCGACTCCGCGAGAGCCAGCTCCGGCTGCCCGCGGAGGCCGCTCCCTGAAACCCCGGACCTCCTCTCCGAAAAGGACGATGATGCAACCCGTTACCGGAATCATCCGCGACGCCCGCTACCTCGATCATCTGCCGGGCCACACCCATCCGGAGCACCCCAGCCGCCTGAGGGCGATCTACGAAATGATCGACCGGGAGTTTGCGGAAAAGCTTCTCACGATCACACCCCAGCCCGCCGCCATGGACGACCTGGAACTCGTCCACACACCGGCCTATATCAAGAAGGTCCTCAAGACCGCCGAGCACCAGTTCACGAGCCTAGCCCCGGATACGCCGGCAAGTGCCAAGACGTATCTCGCCGCCTGGCTCGCGGCCGGCGGCTGCATCGAGGCGCTCAAGGCCGTCTGGTCAGGCCTCTGCCGCAACTGCTTCGCGCTGATCCGGCCTCCCGGCCACCATGCCCTCCCGGGCCGGGCCGGCGGTTTTTGCATCTTCAACAACGTCGCCATCGCGGCGCGCTACGCGCAGCGCGTCATGCGCGTGAAAAAGACCCTGATCGTCGACTGGGACATCCATCACGGGAACGGAATCCACGAATTTTTCTACGACGACCCAGAGGTCTTCTATTTCTCGTCCCACGACAAGCTGCTCTACCCCTACTCGGGGGATTTCGACGAAGCGGGTGAAGGCGAAGGCGCAGGATACACCGTGAACGTGCCCCTGACGCGGGATTTGGAGAACGAGGACATGGTGGCTCTTTACCAGATGCTGCTGCCACGCATCGTGGAGCGCTACCGCCCGGAGCTGATCCTGGTCGATGCCGGGTTCGACGCACACCGCGACGATCCCATCGGGCGCTCGCACCTGACCGAAGAGGCCTTCACCGAACTGACCCGCCTGATCCTGAATCTCGGATCGGCCCTGGGCGATCCCAAGATCGTTTTCGTCCTTGAAGGAGGCTACGATCCGCGCGCCCTTTCCCGCTGCGTCGAAAGGGTGCTGCAGGTCCTCTGTGCGCCCCCGGGCCGGGCCTGCATGCTGGTGGGTGGGACGACCAGGGCCGATGCACTGGCCGAGGAGGTTTTCCGCGCCCATAAATCCTTCAAGGTTTGGGTGGACTAAGGCGGACGATTCTGTTAGCCTTGATGGTTTGTTTCCATTTGGAAATGATTTTCCGGTGCAACCCAGTTTCCAATCCGAAAATGAGGAATTTTCGCCCCTATCAGGGAAATCAAGCGTTTGCGCGGAGGGGACCTGGTGGTCGCCGCACAAGCAAACGCGCAGATTGACGCCGAGATTGCCCAAAAGTCCGTTTCCGGATGGGAATCGGGCTGGCCGGAGCAGGTGACGCAGGGGTGATCCGGTCCCGCGGCCCAGCGAGGTCCGGGTTGCGCGCGACCCTCTGCGCTCGTTTTCAACGAAGGCCAGGCCCTCCAACCAGGGACGGCCTCACGGAGGAGGCCCCATGCCGGGCTCGAAAAACAAGAACTGGAAAAGCAAGATCGTCAGCCCCGAGAAGGTGTTGAGCAAGATCCGGCCGGGAATGAGCATCTTCCTCGGCACGGCGGTCGCTGAACCGCGCACCCTGGTCAAGAGCCTGATGGCCTCGGAGGCCAACAACCTGCAGGATCTCGAGCTGATCCAGCTCGTGAGCCTGGGCGACGCGATATCGATCGGGGACAAGTATGCCAACAAATTCAGGCTGAAGACCTTTTTCGCCGGGTGGGTCGCGAGCGAGGCTATCAAGGCGGGGCGTGTGGACCTGATTCCGTGCCGCTTTTCACGGGTCCCCTCGCTGATCGAATCGGGCACGATCGGGATCGACGCGGCCTTCGTCCAGATCACGCCTCCGGACGAGGCCGGCTACGCGAGCCTGGGCGTCGCCGTGGACGTCGCCCGCCAGGCCATGGCCAAGGCATCCCTTGTGGTCGGCGAGATCAACGCGCAGGTCCCGCGCACCTTCGGGGATACCTTCGTCCATGTGGACGATTTCGATTTCCTCGTGGAGGCGACCACCCCGCCTTTCTATTTTCCGCGCTGGCCCGTCACGGAGGTCTACGATAAAATCGGAGCGAACGTGGCTTCGCTGATCCAGGACGGAAGCTGCCTTCCTTTTTCCATCGGTCCCCTCTACGAGGCCCTCGCCCGCCACCTGGTGCGCAAGTCGAACCTCGGGATCCACTCCCCGTTTTTCACCGATGCGCTGATGGACCTGGTCAAGAGCGGTGCCGTTACCAATCGACGCAAGAGCATCTTCAAGGGCAAGTCCGTCGCGGCCCACGCCCTCGGGTCGGCCGAACTGATGCGCTGGCTGGACAACAACCCGCTCGTCGAGTTTCAAGGCGTCGACGTGGTGGCGGACCCGAAGCGGATCGCGAGCATCGACCGCTTCGTGGTGACGCTGCCCGGCCGGAAGGTCGACTTCACGGGCGGCATCGTCCTTCACAGCGGCAAAGGAAACGTCGGCACCCAGCCGGGCGAGGCACAGGAGTTCTTTTCGGGGGCGTGGCTCTCGAACGGCGGGAAGACGATCCTGGCGCTCCCGAGCCGCAATCTCCTCGGCGAATCCAATATCGTCCCCTCGGTTCGGGACTACCCGAACCAGTTCTCGGCCCGCGAATCCCTGGACATCGTCGTGACCGAGTACGGAACCGCCCCGTTGGCGGGCCGGACGATCCGCGAGCGCGCCCTCGCCCTGATCGACATCGCCCACCCGGACGACCGGGCGGAGCTCGTCCGCCTCGCCAAAAAGGACCATATCCTCTACCCGGACCAGACGTATCTCTCCGAGTCCGGAAAGATGTACCCGGAGGAGCTCGCTACCACCCAAACCTTCGACGGGAACCTGGTGCTCCGGTTCCGCGCGATCCGGCCTTCGGACGTCGAGCAGATGCGGCGCCTCTTCTATCGATTTTCCGACAACGCCGTCTATTACCGCTATTTTTCTCCGATCAAAACCATGCCCCACGCGAAGATGCAGGAATACGTCAACGTCGACTACCGTAAGACCATGTCCATCGTCGGGCTCATCGGCGAGCCGGGCGAAGGAACCATCATCGCGGAGGCCCGCTATGTGCGGCTGCCGGACCGGCCCTACGCAGATGTGGCCTTCGTCGTCGACGAGGCGTTCCAGGGCAAAGGGATCGCCACCTACCTGTTCCAGATGCTTATCAACATCGCGAGAAACCGCGGGATCGAAGGCTTCAAGGCCGACGTCCTGGCCTCCAACAAAGCCATGATCAAGGTCTTCGAGAAATCGCCGTTCCCATTGAAGGCCGTGCTGGACAGCGGGGTCTACGAGTTGATCATCCCCTTCCACGGAGAAAAGGAAGAGCCTTGAGGGAGGAGCCGCTATGCCGGACGAGCCTGTCCTGTTGGTCAAGCGGGAGGGACACGTCGTCACCCTCTGCATCAACCTGCCTTCGAAGCGCAATTTCCTGACGCTCGAATGTCTGAAGGCCATCGAGGAGGCCCTTGCAGGGCTTACGGAGGACCCCGCCGCCCGGGTCCTGGTGCTGCGCGGGGCCGGGGACCGGGCCTTTTCGTCCGGCTACAACATCGAGGCCCTGAGGCATGTCGAGCAGGACCTCACCAGTGCCGATGCCGGTGAGACCCTTCCGCTCGAAAAGACCCTTCAGGCCATCGAACAATTTCCCCGCCCGGTCATCGCCATGCTGAACGGCGATGCCTTCGGGGGCGGGTGCGAACTGGCGATGGCCTGCGACATCCGCATCGCCGCCGCTCGGGCGCGCATGGGGATGCCCCCGGCGAGGCTCGGCCTCGTATACCCTTATCCGGGCTACCGCCGTTTTGCGGCGGTCCTCGGCCTCGCCCGGACGCTCGAGTTGTTCCTGACTGCGGACACCTTCGACAGCCGGGCCTGCCTGCAGATGGGGCTCGTCCATCACGTGGTCCCCGACGAGGTCTTCGAGACCTTCACCTATGACCTCGCGCGGCGCATCGCCCGCAACGCCCCTTTTTCCCTAGCGGGCACGAAGCGGGTGCTGCGGACCATCGCGGGCGGTGCAACCCTGGGTCACGCTGAAGAGCGGGCCCTGCAGTCCTTGTTTCACGCCTCGCTCAAACGCCGTGACATCGCCGAGGGCATCGCCGCCTTCGCCGAGAAGCGCGCCCCTGTTTTTACGGGCGAATGATGGCTGAAGGGCCTCCGAAGGGCTTTACAAACGCCGCTTTTTTTATACATTATACGCTGAGGAGTTCGAAGCGTATCGATCTATCGACAAACCAGGGGATCGGCGATGCCCATCTATGAATACGAAGCCTGTGATCTCGAGCGTGCCTGCGCCCGCTGCCGGCGAGCATTCGAGGTCCTGCAGTCCATGAAGGACCCCCTTCTCGAGCGCTGCCCGGCGTGCGGCGCCCCGGTGCGGAAGTTGGTTTCGCGATTCCGGGCGGCCGTTGCCGAGCCTGACGAGGGCCGCGGCGCGGTCGAGACACGCATCAAGGAGTACGAACAGCAGGGACTCTGGAGCCACGCGGCGGAGCTCGCCGACACCCATGCGGCGAAGGCCGGGGACGATGCCCTCAAGATGCGGGCGATCGACGATTACCGCAAGGCGGGTTACCCTCTGGAAACCCTCGAGAAACACGCCAAAACGGAAACCGAGTAGAGGAGGGCTGGGTGCATGGAAGGAAGACGGAACCGGCGTTTGGGTTGGGCCTTGACAGGAATGCTGCTCTCCCTAGTCTGCTTCGCGGGGACCCCCGCTCCCGCCGAGGAGAAGCAAGACCTTCCTGAGCGGAAGATATCGGTGGCGGTCGAGTACCCCGGTATCGTCATCCCCCGGGGGGAGGATCTGAGCCTGGACCTCATCGTCACGAACGGCGGCCGCACTGACGAAGCCGTCGAACTGATGATCCAGCCCCCGCCGGACGGTTGGACGGCGCAGCTCAAGACCTACCGTTTCGGGGTCAGAGGGGTCTTCGTGAAGGCCGACTCCTCCAAGACGGTCACCCTCGATCTCGAGCAGGATGAAACGCTGGCACCGGGGGAATACACCTTTACCGTCGAGGGACGGAGCTCCGATGGCGCCCTCCGCTCGACCGCCGAGCTTCGGGTGGCCGTCGAAGGGGAAAAGACGGAGCGGAAGGCCGAAGGGGCGGCTCTTCAAACCGCCTACCCCGTGCTGAGGGGGCCGACCGACGGCCGGTTCGAGTTCTCGGTCGAGGTGGAAAGCCGGCTCGAAGAGGATGCCGTTTTCAGCCTCACTGGCCAGGCCCCCGAAAACTGGGAGGTCAACTTCAAGCCGGCCTATGAGGACAAATTCATCTCGAGCCTGCGCCTGAAGGCGCGCCAGAGCCAGAGCGTGGCCGTGGAGGTCGAACCTGCGCCGCAGGCTGCACCGGGGGAATACCCGATCCTGGTCCGGGTGAAGACCCCTGGGGCCCAGGCCGAGACCCAGCTGACCGTGATCCTGACCGGCACCTACCGGCTGGAAATGGCCACCACCAACGAACTGCTCTCCCTCAGCGCCGTCAAGGGCAATTCCGCAAACCTCTCTTTCTATGTCCGCAACAGCGGCTCCGCCCCGCTGCAGGACATCCACTTCCTTTCCTTCAAACCCGAGAACTGGACCGTCGAGTTCGAACCCGGGCAGATCGAGATTCTGGCCCCTGACGAACTCAAGCAGGTAGAGGCCACGATCACACCCGGCGCCGAAGCCCTGGTCGGAGACTACTCGCTCGCATTGAGCGCCGAGGCGGGAAAACTCTCGAAAAACCTCGAACTGAGAGTGACCGTCAAGGCCTCCGTGGTCTGGGGCTGGGTCGGAATCGGGCTGATTATCGGAGTCCTGGCAGGCCTGGTTTTCCTGTTCATGCGCTTGGGAAGACGCTGAGATGGAAGGGCGACCGATCATCCGGACCGAAGGCCTCACCAAACGCTACGGCGGGCAGGAAGCGGTGCGCTCGCTGAGCCTGGAGGTGCGGGAAGGCGAGATCTTCGGCTTCCTCGGCCCGAACGGCGCCGGGAAGACGACCACGCTCCTCATGCTGCTCGGCCTGACCGTGCCGACGGCCGGCACGGTCGAGGTCTGTGGGCTCGACCCGGTCCGGCGGGCCCGCGCGGTCAAGCAGCTGGTGGGCTACCTTCCTGAAAACGTTGGATTTTACGGGGACTTGGACGCAGTCGAAAGCCTCGCCTACATCGCCGCCCTCAACGGAAGATCCCCTGACGACGCCGCCCGCGTGATCCCCGGACTGCTGGAACAGGTGGGTCTGGCCGCCGCCGCCCGGAAAAAGGTCGGTTTCTTTTCGCGCGGGATGCGCCAACGTCTGGGGATCGCCGAAGTCCTCCTGAAGGATCCGAAGGTGCTCCTCCTGGATGAACCGACCCTGGGCCTCGACCCCGACGGGGCGGCCCGCCTGACCGGACTGATCGAAGCCCTGAACCGCGAGAGGAACATGACCGTGCTTCTGTCCTCCCACAATCTCCACCAGGTCCAGAGGATCTCGCACCGCGTCGGGATCATGATCGAAGGCGGCATGGTAGCCTCAGGCCCCATCGACGCTTTGGCCGAGCAGACCTTCGGACTTGGCGGCAGCCGGTATTCCCTCGAAGAGATCTACCTCAAGTACTTTAAGGAGGGGTGAGATATGCAGGGGCTTTGGGCGGTTTACCGCAAGGAGTTGAGCGACCACTTCAGCAGCTACCGCTTCGTGATCCTCTTCGCCATGATCGCGATGGTCAGCTTCATCACCAGCTACATGGCCGGGGTCACCCTCAGGGAGAACCTGGAGGGCATCGCACGGCCCAAGTTCGTCTTCCTGATGCTTTTCAACACGCCCGGGGCGCTTTTTTCCATGCTTCAGTTCGTGGCCTTCTTCGGTCCGCTGATCGGGCTCGTGCTGGGCTTCGACGCCATCAACCGCGAGCGGGCCCAGGGAACCCTCATCAAGGTGCTGAGCCAGCCGATCTACCGCGACGCCGTGATCAACGGCAAGTTCCTGGCGGGGGTCACCGTGATCGGCGTCATGCTCCTCAGCATCGTCCTCATCATCTCGGGCTTCGGGATCACCCTGCTCGGCATCGTCCCGGGGGTCGAGGAGATCCTCCGGCTGGCCGTCTTCCTGATGTTGAGCCTCTTCTACGTCGCGTTCTGGCTGGGTCTTGCGATCCTCTTTTCAATCCTTTTCAAAGGAATCGCCACCTCCGCCATGGCATCGGTGGCCCTCTGGATCTTCCTGTCCTTCTTCATCTCCCTTGGAGCGGACGTGGCGGCGGGCGTCGCCGCGCCTATCGAGGGCCCGCAGGGTCAGGATGCAGAGGCGGCGATGCGGCATGCCCGGATCAAGGAGCTCTTCACCCTGACTTCCCCGATGGTCCTGTACACGGATGCCGCCGGGACCGTCATCGATCCGATGCGCAAGACGACCCGTAAAATGGTCCTCCTCGGCTACATGGAGCAGCTCTCGCTCTCCCGCTTTCAGAACCCGCTGCCGCTCGGCCAGAGCCTTCTCGTGGTCTTTCCCCACGTCACGGTCCTGATCGCGGTCACGCTTATCTGTTTCGCCGTCTCTTACCTGATCTTCATGACGCAGGAGATCAGAACCTGAACCGGCCCCGGAGGGGCAGCGGGCCGTGAGGGCCAACCCCTTCGTAGATCATCGTCAACGACCCCAAAGGATCAAGGAGACAGATCGATGAAGATTGCGGAACTCCTGGCAGGCAAAAAAAACGGCGAGCAGGTCGTGATCGACGGCCTCTCCATCCCGGTCGCGGCCTTGAAGGCGCTCGAAAAAGAGGGCTACCAGCACGCGAAGGTCTTCAAAGACAACCGGACGTTCGCCTGCTGGGGCGATGCCTGCTCGGCCTGTTTTACCGAAGAGAGTCTCAGGGAGCGGACTCGATCCAAATAAAAGGGGCATAACGGGAGGAAAGCGTTTCAGGGGAAACCTGCCCGTATTCCTCCTCGAACTCATGCCACAGCGTCCGCAGCGCCGTCTCCAGGGTCTGGAGATCGGCCTCGCTGAATCCAGCGGCGTATCCTGTCATGGTTGCTATGAAAAGATCTTCGAAGGCGGCCATCGGGGCGGAGCCTCCGAGCCGCTTGAGCCATGCCCGTGCCTGCTCCACCGGAAGCGGTTCGAGCGACGGTTCGAGCCCCAGGCAGACATAGGCGAAGGGGTTGAAAAGGATCGGTTCGAAGGCTGCCGCTTCGGCGCGAAGCAAGCGTCTGTCCAGCCCACACCCTTCGGAAATGCTTCCCAGAAGCCTGTCGAGGACCTTCAGCAACCCAAGGCTCCGCCGGGCCGATTCGACCTCCTCGAGGCAGTGGAAATCCCGGACGTGTTCTGTTGCACCGATCCCAGCAAAGAAACGCGGCCTCGGTTCGAGCACGGCTGAAAGCGTTCCCCCCCAGACTTCCCCCCAAAAACCGGGCTGAAGGCCCTCGCCGGCGAACCAGCTTTCCTTCGTCCAGCGCTCGGCCTCCCAGCGAAGGCTCAGCACCTCGCCGAAACCCGCCCTGAAAAGCGCCGCCAGAGTGTTCCGTTCGATCAGGGATCGCGCCCGCTCCAGGTCCCCGGAGGCGGCCCGCTCCAGGGCGATATTGATGTACCCCGCGCCTTTACGGCTCACCCGGATGAGATCCTCCAGTTCGAAGCTCGTCATCCGATCGGCCACGACGATCTGGTTGCAGAGTCCAGCGAATTCCATCTGCATCCGCTCCAGGAACACCGGGTCATCCGCATGCGAGAGCGCCTCGGCGAGGGGCCCTTTCACCCCGCCGTGATAAAGCGGCGCCACCGGGAGCGGCTCCTCCTCGAGGACCCAATCCGGCAGCCCCAACGCAGGGGCTTCCGCGTCGTCCGGTCTTGCGAGGAACCGCGGATCCAGAGGTGCGTAGATGGCCAGGGCCTCCTCGTAAGGCAGAAACCCGTGCTCGGCCAGGCGGACGTTCCGGAGCCGGTACATCCCCTCCTCGAGTTCGGCCGGAATCACGCCCCCCAGTGTCGCGAGCAGCGCCTGCAGTTTCTGGAAGTCGTTCGCGGCAAGGGTGTGCAGGATCGCGGTGACCGCTTGCCGCGCCTCCTCCCAGGGTACGCGCAGGTAGAAAATACCGTCCAGGGTGAAAAAACCGTCCGGGATCTCCAGATCCTCATCGGAAGATTTGACCAGCACCTCCAGGCGCCTGAAAAAATAGAGGTAGCCCAGGCTCTGACCCTCCTCCGACACCAGCCAGCGGGTCAGGCGCCTGAGATCGGCCTGCTGCAGCCGTGCGAGCCATCGATCCGCCGCCTCCAGCTCCAGGCTGTCCTTCCGCCATAACTCGAGGTCCAGAATGTACTGCCATTGGTCCTCCGATGCCAACTGGAGCAGCGGGCCGGCATCGTCCGCGCCCACCTTCTTGACCAGCCAGTAAAGGTCTTCGGAGGAAAGATCCTGGACATACGCTTCGGGGCTGTCCATCGCCAGCACCCGGTTGATCAGCTCCGACCCCGACAGGACCTGCAGAGGGAGAAGGCCGCCCTTGTCCCTCTCGAGCGCAAGGAGATCAGCCCCTCCCCTGGGCGGCCGGTCCGCCGGCAAAACGGTTTTCATATCATCTGATCCCATGATCGCCTCGCTCCTCTTTTCCCTCTGCCCGGATCGAACGGCATGCCCATTTTAGCATTTGTACTCCACAGCGGGATGTGCTATGAAAACCCCATGCAGAACAGCTTTACCCCCTGCCGGGAATCGGGCCTTTTCCGGTCCGGTACACGTTCCGGCATGAACTCGAACAGGCACTGATCGAGGCTATGCCATTGAAGATTATAGGACTTTTAAAAATCCCTCTTCTGGCTGTCTCCATCATCGCCCCTATCCTGCTGTGGCTGGGATTGGGCAGCGAAGGCTTTCTGCGTCTTTACCAGGCCAGGCAGGACCGCGACGCGCAGAGGGAAATCAATGATCGGCTGAGCCAGGAAAACCGTGCTTTGATGGACGAGATCAACCGCCTTGAAACCGATATGCTCTATCTGGAGACCATCGCCCGAAAAGAACTAAACCTCCTCAAGGAAAACGAAATCATATACCGGTTCGACAAAAAAGAAAAGGCGGATTGAAGCTCCTGCCCTCCGCACTTCCGGCGGAGCCGGCCCGCAGACTGCCCCGCCCCTGCCGCTTTCGGAAGGACTCTTTGCGCCATGCCCGACGATCTTGACTTTCTCCTGACCATTCTTCGCCAAGGGCCGCCGGAAGCAGCCGCCCTCCAAATCCTGGAGAAGCTGCACGCCGCAGGCCGGGTGAGAGAATCGCTCCAGGAGGCCCTCGAGGCCTTGCACCGGCATCCGGAGAGCCTCGCTCTGAGACTGTTCACCGCCGAAAGACTGCTGGAAGCCGGGTTTGTTACCCTCGCCGAGCGGGAGGTGGAGCAGATCGAGCGTTCCCTGCGAAGCCTGGGCCGCGTCTTCCCATTGAAGGCGGATATCTGCAGACGCCGGGGGCGGAGCCGGGAGGCTCAGCGGGCGATCGAGGCTTATCTGGCCCTCGACCCTGACGCCTCGCCTATCGGAAGCGCCGTCGAGCAGGCCTCGGGCCGGCCCCTCCCCGAGAACGAAGACCTGGCCGCCGCCCTGCGCTCCCTCAGCCTGCCCCCCAGCGAGCCGCAGGCCGAAAACGTCCCCGTCGGCGAAGAGGGGGACGAAGAAACCCTGGCAAGCCCGACCCTGGCGGAGATCTATCTGAACCAGGGCGATATCGAGACGGCCGTCCGCATCTACACCGCCTGTGTCGCCGCAGACCCCGGTGACTCGGGCCTACGGCGGCGCCTGGAAGAATTGCAGACGAAGCTCGAACGGCAGAGGCGGAAGGAACAGCGCAAACGACAGCACATCGCCGCCCTCGAGGGATGGCTCGAACGGATCCGGAAAAAAGCGCATGCAGAATCACTCACCTGATTTTCACTTCATCGCCACGGGAATCGGCAGCGTTCCCTTCACGGACATCGCCTCGACCTGCAACGGAATCCTGCGGGAGGCGCCGCGGATGCCCTTCTGGCCCCAGTTTCCGAGGAGAAGCCCGGTCGAGGACATGTCCATCCAGTTCAGCGAAGGGATGCCGCTCCTCTCGGCGGACCTGGAAAACCGTTCCCTGGCCATCGATTCGGACACTCCGCAGGCCGACGCACTGGTCGCCTTCTACGATCGGTTCATGTCTCACGACGTGGAGGCCTTTGCCCTCAGCCGGGAATATGCCCCCGGACTTTACTGGATGGCAGATTCCTTGGCGGATCGTCCCGCGGACGAGGGAGGCTTTTTCAAAGGGCAGACGGTCGGCCCTGTCACCTTCGCCGCCGGCATCCGCGACACCAACGGCACATCCGTCCTCCACAATCCCGAACTGCTCGAAGCCCTGACCCACGCCCTGGCCATTAAAGCGCGCTGGCAGGTCGGAGCGCTGGCATCTTCCGGCCGCCAACCGGTCATTTTCCTGGACGAGCCCTATCTCTCCGGCTTCGGCTCGGCCTTCTCCCCGATCCAGCGGGAGACGGTCATCGAACTCCTGCGCATCGTGATCGACTATCTTAGGACGCACACCGACACGCTGATAGGGATCCATTGCTGCGGCAACACGGACTGGTCCATGATCCTGGAGGCGGAACCCGACATCGTCAATTTCGACGCCTTCGAACACCTCGACTATTTCCTCCTCTATCCCGATCATATTCGGAAATTCCTGCTGGCGGGGGGAGCGGTGGCCTGGGGGATCGTCCCGACATCGCCCGCCGTCATGGAAGCAACCTTCGACTCGCTGGCATCACGCCTCAGGAAGGGGCTTGCCTACCTGGAGGAAAAAGGGATCGACCGCAGTCTTCTGGCGCAGCGCTCCCTCCTCACACCCGCCTGCGGGATGGGAAGCATGACGGAGAGGGAGGCCCGCAAGGCCTTGGAACTCCTGGGGATGCTGTCACGGGATTGGACGGAAAGGTGAGCGTTTCAAAGGGCAGGCTCGGCGCCCCCGGTCTTCTCCCTTTTCAGACGCTCGTATGAGAGGACCATCAGCGGCTCGAGGTTGACGATGTCCGCCCGGTTGTAGGCAAGCAAACGCTCGAGCGCCCCCTCCCGCCCCTCCCGGTGCGCTCGCCACATCCTCACGGCATCATAGCCGTTCAACCCGTCGACTCCTGAATCCCGGCCGACCCCGAGCGCCTTCTCGATCCGCTTCAGGCCGCCGCTGTATCCGAGCCGCTTCAGCACGAAGCGCAGATCGATGTGGGCCGGGGGCAGGCAGATGTGCGGGAAGGCGCGCCGGATAAACGGCACGTCGAACAGGCTGCCGTTGAAGGTGACCAGCAGGTCGTAGGCGCACACCTTCTCTTCGAAGCGGTCCAGATCAAGCCCGTTCACGAAGGAAAAGACCCGGTTGCCATCGTAAAGTCCGATGACGGTGATCTCATCCATCCCATCGAGCCCGCCGCTCGTTTCGATATCGAGGTAGACCGCCCGGCACCTGAACTCGCCGAAGAGCCGCCAGAGTTCACCCGGCGGCAGACGCCTCGCAAAGAAGCGGATATCCTCCAGGTGGTCAGCCGAGCGTCTGATCTCCTCCTCGATGTAGCGGTCTCTCGCATCCGAGAAGACGGTGCCGCTCCGGCGCAAAAAGTCGTCCCAGCAGCGGATGCCGCGGCGCCACAGGCCCTTTTCCGTCTTCGGGCCGATCCCCTGGATATGCAGAAAGGTGTTCTGAAGCATCGATACCGGGCACCCTCATCATTTGCGCCTCGCTCCGCGGGGGTTCGCAGGGTTTGCATTTCGGCGCCATTCCCTGCCCGCTGAGCGGCGGACTTCTTCAAAGACTCCGCTAGTACTGGAACTGTCCATCCTCGTAGATCACGGTGCGCCGCCCGGAGGCAAGCACGGCGCTCACCCGTTTGCGCTCCGTGTTGACGAGGTCCCAGTGGAGGGCCGAGTCGTTGAACCCGAGCTTCCGTTTGAGATCTTTCGTCAAGGTGTCCGGGTCGCCTGCAAAGGTGTCGGCGTAGGAGGCCCCCACCGCCAGGTGGCAGTTGCCGAACTCGCCTCCGAAATTCTCATCGTAGAGGGTGTTGGCCATAAAGCGGTCTATCCGCGAAAAACGCTTGTCGGTCAGGGAGAATTCCCCCACCCGGGAGGCCCCTTTGTCCATCGTCAACTGTTTGCGCAGAAACTCACCCCCCTTTTCCGCCTCCATCGTCTTGGCGACGCCCCTCTCGAAGGTCAGGCGCACCCCCTCGACGTAATTGCCGCTCCGAAAGGAAGGCTGATCCGCGTAGTAGATCCCGGTGGTGCCCCGCCAATCCGGAGACAGGAAAAGCTCGAAGCTCGGGATGTTGTGGCCCGAGATCCCGATCCACTTCCGCATCTTGCCTGGTTTGACGATGAGGTCGGTGTGGTCGGATTCGATGTGCAGGGCCTCGACCTCCATGCCATTCAGCCAATCTTTGATGGCCTGGGCCTCGCGGTGGATCTCCCGCCAGGCCTTGACCGGATCGGGGCGGTCGAGGTAGCAGGCCCGCACCACCTGGTCACAGTACTCCTCGAGCGAGACCCTCGCCTGGCGCGCCAGCTCCTCGGTCGGCACGGTGCAAAGGGTCCAGCCGAAACGTCCTTCGGCCTCGCGCCCGTCGAGGATCTCCCGCAGAGGTTTGCGTGCCACCGCCGCCTTCCCGATCTTTTTCGGGTCGATGTCGCTCAAATGGGTCAGCGAGGCCGGCGCGTGCAGGAAGATGTTCCCGTTCAGGGCCCTGAAAAGATCCACTTCGCCCGGCGGGATGAAGGTCAACTGCGTCTGATTCGCCTTCTCATAAAACTGGTGCTCCATCACCGGTGTGCCTCCCGGCCTGAGAACCGGGTTGTAGCCGGAATCCAACAGCTTCCCCTGCATGACCTCCGCCAGCGGGATGGCGGACAGATCGAAGCGAAGCAATATGAGATCGCCTTTGGCATAAGGCTCCCTGCGCGCGGTTTTCAAACCCCAGAGGAGCACATCGGAATATCGTTCCAACTGATCCTTGCTGAACATGTTCGTCCTTCCTTGGAATGGAAATGATTTCCTGGTACAAACCAGCTTCCAATCCGCAAATAGAGATCCGCCAAGCCCAGTCGGCGGTTGCAGACCCCGAAACGCGTGTGATAGTCTTCAGTCGATGGCCGAATGGCATCGGGAGGCAATACGGAAAGGTCCGCGCGGTCGGTCAGTCTTCCGCGGCGACAAGGCGGCCGCGAGGAATCCAGGAAAGGAGTGAAGGCATGCCGAAGATAAGCTTTGTGGTGGTGGATCGCACGAGGGCCCCTTTCTTGCGCGATGCCGAAGCATTCTACCTGGCGCGGCTCAAGCCCTACACCCAGACCGACTGGATCGTCGTCAAACCTGAGAAGGCCTCCAAGTCCCGCCCCGATGAGGAAATCATCCGCCTGGAAGGGGAGTCCATCCTCAAACGGGTCCCGGCTCAGGCCGCCTTGATCGCCCTCGATCGTACGGGCCGCATGTTCAGTTCACGGGAGTTCGCCTCCCGCCTCGAAGCGCTTTATATGCAGACCAGCCACCTGATCTTCGTCACCGGCGGTCCGCTCGGGCTTTCTTCAGCCGTCAGAGATGCGGCCCATGAAATCCTTTCCCTTTCCAAAATGACCCTGACGCACGAGATGGCCAGGGTCTTTCTCCTCGAGCAGATCTATCGGGCATTCACCATTATAAACGGCACCAAATACCACAAATAGTCCGTGTCCCTCGCCCGCTGCGGGCACGGCTGCACCTCATGCCGGCCAGGAACATCTCCCGTCAGGGCTGGTCAATCCCCTGAGTTGTTCTGCCTCGATTCGAGCGCCATGGCGATCTTGTTTCTGAGCTCCGTCAAGTCGAACGACTTGATCACGTAAAAATCAGCCGCGATGGACTTCATGTCTTCCTTGAAGGTATCGTAAGCCGTGCAGAGAACGACAGGCAGATTGTAGAATTTGTTTCGGATGTCCTGGAGCAGATCGAGCCCGTTGTAGTCAACCATCTTGATATCCAACACCACCAGGTCGGGCTTCTCGTTCTCTATTCGTTCCAGGAGCTTGTACCCGCTGTCAGCGGTGATGACTTCATATCCGGCCTCGGTCAATTCCTCGGAATAAAGATAGCGGATATGTTCCTCGTCATCGACGATCAGGATTTTTGCCATGTGCAAGTCTCCTTATCTGAATTGGACCTTGGATTTCCTCACCCGATGCCGGTTACTATAAAGCAACCGATTCTTTTTTGCAAAGGTTATGAATCCTGAAGAGGGGTGCGCCGGCCGGACCCGGCGGCTCCCTCTCCTCTATCTCCCGGAGGCCTCGAGGATGCCGACCGGCCGGATCGCATGCTCGTGGAGATCCCGCGGAAAAAGCACTGCCCCCGGCTCCGCTCAGTAGACGTAGAAGCCCCGACCCGACTTCCGGCCGAGCCACCCCGCGGCGACGTATTTCCTCAACAGGGGGCAGGGGCGGTACTTGTCATCGCCTAGCCCGCGCTGCAGGACCTCCATGATGGCGAGGCAGGTGTCGAGGCCGATCAGGTCCGCCAGGGCCAGCGGCCCCATCGGGTGATTCATCCCGAGTTTCATGACCTGGTCGATGTCTTCGGCCGTCCCCACCCCTTCGAACAGGGCATAGACCGCCTCGTTGATCATGGGAATCAGCACGCGGTTGCTGATGAAACCCGGAAAGTCGTTCGCCAGCACAGGCGTCTTGTCCATCGCCACCGCCAGGTCGCGGGTGGTCGCGAAGGTCTCCTGCGAAGTGGCCAGGCCGTTGATGATCTCGACAAGCTTCATCATCGGGACCGGGTTCATAAAGTGCATGCCGATCACCTTGTCAGGCCGCTTGGTGACCGATCCGATCCGGGTGATCGAGATCGAAGACGTGTTGGAGGCGAGTATGACTTCCTCCCGACAGACCGCATCCAACTGCTCGAAGATCCGCGCTTTCAGCTCCTCGTTCTCCACGGCCGCCTCGACGACGAAATCCGCACGGGCCATGTCATCGAGCGCTGTCGAACCTTCGATGCGGCCCAGAATCGTCTTCATGTCCTCGGGGCTCATCTTCTCCTTCTTGACGAGCCGTCCGAGGCTCTTTTCTATGGTCGCAAAGCCACGCTCTACAAACGCATCCTGTACATCGTTCATGATCACCGCGTATCCGCTTGCGGCCGCCATCTGCGCTATACCGGAGCCCATCTGCCCCGAACCGATCACTCCCACTGTCCTGATGTCCACCGTTCGTCCTCCTCGATCACATGAAATGGATGTTGCATTCTTGAACCCCTCCGCGGGTGGCGGCCTTGCGGGCGAACCCCGCCCCCGCGGGCGCGCCGGCCATTGCAGCGCCGCGCTTCAGCGACCGGCGCAACCGGCTGCGGACCCGGCCGCCCGCAGACGGCTTGCGTGCCGATTCTGCGCCGCCCGTCATCCCCCATCGCCGCTCTCGACTCGAAAGGCCAAGAGAGAAAGCTCCGCAGCCTTTCCTTCATAGGCTCAAGCGGGCGGCAAAAGCAAGTCTCTTTTTGCCACACCTTGAAAATGATCCGCCGGCATTCTCCCAGCCTGAAAGCTGTTGCGGTGCTTGCAGACCCCTTTCGAAACAGACGCCGTTTCCCGCCCGGAAACCGCTCCGATCCATGGTGACTTGACGCGAAGCCGGTGCGAAGCATCCCGTCTCAGCCCATCCAGTCATCCTGCACCCTCGTCTCAACCCGCTCCACCCACGGCCGGTGTGCAGCGGCCCGCTTCAGGCAGGTCATTGTAAATTTCGGGATGAAACGCTAAACTGCTTCTATGGGCATCTGGAGACGGCCACCGGGACTTCGATGCGCCCTTCCCCCAACCGCTGCCTGCCATGGAGCGCGCACCCGCAGAGCGTGCAAGCCTCCCCCGGGTTTTCCGCCGGCCCGGCTGCGGCCGCACTTCTTCAGACACCCGGCAAGCGCCGGCGCAGCAACGAGGCCGGCAATGCTCTAGGCCCCGCCTCCCCATGCAGACCCTTTACGCACGAATACGCACCCCTAACCGGAGCATGGAGGACATGCGATGAGCGACGTAAAAAAAATCGACGACGGCCCCGAGATCGAGGTTTATCGGCATCCGAATGCAGAGATCCGGTCCTACCTGACGCAGGAACCGATCTCGAACCCGGTCGTCGAGTCGTTCAGAGCGCCGTACACGCCCGAAAAGACCAAATCGCTGCCCTCCCTCGGGGCGCTCGGCAGACAGATCGTCCAGGAGATCATGACGCTGCAGGGCATCACCGAGATCCGTGTCAAGCCCAAAGAGATCCGAATCATCAAGGCGCCGGAGGCCTCCTGGGATCGCATCGAGGGCCCGATCCTCAGGCTCCTCGCGAGCGCCCTCAAACGAAAGCGGCTGCGGCGGGTCAAATAGGCGCAGACGCACCCTCCTGCTCCTCTTTCGCGAAGCAGAGGATCGCCCCGCCCACCAGGAAAAAGACCGAGATGGAGACGATCGAAAGCCGGGATGTCCCGGTCAGCTGCCGGATCAGCGCAAACAGGATCGGCCCCCAGACGGCGGAAAACTTGGAGAAGACCGAGAAGAACCCGAAGAGCTGGGCGGCGTGCTCTCGGGCGACGAGGCGGGCATAGAACGAACGGGACAGGGCCTGCGTTCCCCCGAGAATCAGCCCCACCACCAGGCCCATGATCCAGTATTCACCCGGCGTCTCCATCCGGAAGGCGAAGAGTGTCAGCCCCAGCCAGACCGCCAGCGCGCCAAGGATGGTCCGCCTGACCCCGAGCGCCTCCGCCGCCCGGGACATCCCGAGCGCCCCCCCGATCCCGACGAACTGCACCATCAGAAGCGTCCCGAGGAGCGTGGAGCTCGACAGCCCCAGTTCCTCCTTGCCGAAGATGGCCGCCATCTTGATAATCGTCTGCACGCCGTCGTTGTAGATCATGTAAGCGACCAGAAACAGCAGCAGGTTCCGCCGCCGGACGATGTGCAGGACGGCTTCACGGAGCGAGGCGAAGCCCGCTCGCACCGAAAAGGCGAGCCCCGTCCGCCTGGAAACGGATGCGGACCGCTCCCGCAGCGTCAAAAGGGTCACGGTGCTGAAGCCGCCCCACCAGAGCCCGGCCGATGCAAGCGACAGGCGCACCGCCGTCTCCTGCTCCACCTCGAAGACCTGGTGAAAATGGATGAAAACGACGTTCAACAGGAGCAGCAGCCCGCCCCCGAGATAGCCCAGGGCATACCCCTGACCGGAGAGCCGGTCCATTTCGGGGCCGGTGGCGAGAAACGGAAGGAAGGCGTCGTAGAAGACGTTCGCACACACGAAGGCGTAGTGTCCGATGCAGAACAGGAGGAGGGTCGCCTGCACGTCCCCTGCGCCGCAGAACCCGAGCCCCAGGGTGGCGACTGCCCCGGCATACGCGCCGGTCATAAGGAACAGCTTCTTGCGGGAGCTGAAATCCGCTATCCCACCCAATACAGGCGCGGTCAGGATCACCAGGATCGCGATGAGCCCGTTGGCATACCCCCACAGGCTCGTGGCGCTCAAGCGCGTATCCACCCCGAGCCAACTGAGGGCCGCGCCCCCCGGCGGGACGACCCATTCGGCGAAATAGACCGGGAGGACCGCCGCCAGGACCGTCGTAGCGAAGGCGGAATTGGCCCAGTCGTAAACGCACCAGCCGAATCGTTCGCTGCGCGCAGGAGGCGTGGTCATGAGGCCCCTGAACCCCTACCGCCGCCGGAGCAGGCCGCGGACGGCGTCGAGTTCGGGGCAGCGCAGCAGCACAGCCGCCCCGAAATAAACCCCCGCCGCCAGACCGATGGCCGCCGCGATGCGCGTCAAGAGCGGCCAGAAACCGGCGCCCCACAGGCTCATCGGCAGGGTCCAGCGCTCATAGAGAAGGATCGCCGCCCCCATCAGCACCGCGGCGCAGGCGGACTTCAGGATGGAGCGGCCCACGGGTCGCAAGGCCAGCAGCGCCACCCTCCTTTTGAGCAGCAGCAGCAGACAGGCAAACTGCAACGTGGAGGCCAGGGTGAGCGCCAAGGCCAGCCCGCCGTGCTTCAAAGGCCCCATCAGGACGAGGCTCATGCTCAGGTTCGTGACGAGCGCCACGATGGCGATCTTGACCGGCGTCCGTGTGTCCTGCAGGGCGTAAAACGCGGAGACGAGGATGCGCACCCCTGAAAAGGCCCACAGCCCGAGGCAGTAGTAGAAGAGCGCCAGGGCGGTCATGGCGCTCGACACGCTGTCGAAGGCCCCGCGCTCGAAGAAGAGCTCCACCAGGGGTTCGCGCAGGAGAATGAGGCCGGCCATAGACGGGAGAGTGATGAAGAAAACCAGCCGTATCCCGTATTCGAGGGTCCGGCCGAAGCGCTCGAAGTCCCGGTTGGCGGCATAGCCCGAGAGCGTGGGGAGGGAGGCCGTGCTGATCGCGATCGCGAAAACGCCCAGAGGGAACTGCACCAGCCGGTCGGCGTAGTAGAGCCATGAGATGCTCCCCTCGGGCAGGAAAGAGGCGATCAGGGTGCCCATGATCTGGTTGAACTGATAGACGGCCGAGCCGAAGATGGCGGGCAGCATCAGGAGGCCGATCCGCTTCACCCCCGTGTGGGCGAACCGCCAGCGCGGTTTGAGGCTCATCCCGGCGCGCAGGGCCGGCAGGATCTGCAGCCCGACCTGCATGCACCCGCCCAGCAGCACCCCGATGGCCACCCCGACGATCGGCTCGCTCAGCCGCGGCGATATCCAGTAGGCCCCCGCGATGATGCCCACGTTCAGGAAGATCGGAGCCGCGGCCGGGGCGGCGAACCGCCGGAGCGAGTTGAGGACGCCCATGAACAGGGCTACCACACTGATCAACAGAATGTAGGGGAAGGTGATGCGGGTCAGCAGCACCGTCAGGGCGTACTTTTCGGTTTCGCCGCCGAACCCGAAGGCCTGCAGGCGGACGATCCATGGGGCGAGCAGGATCCCCGCCACGCTTAAAACGACCAGGATGATCGACAGGAGCGTCAGGACGGTCCGGGCGAGTTCGAAGGCCGCTGGCTTTCCCTTCTGGGTCAGGTACTCGGTGAAGACCGGGATGAACGCGATCGTCAGCGAGCCTTCCGCAAAGAGGCTGCGCAGGAAATTCGGGATGCGGAAGGCCACGAAGAAGGCGTCGGCGGCCATCCCGGCGCCGAAGAACCGGGCCACGACCATGTCGCGCACCAGCCCGAGGATCCGGCTGAGGAAGGTGAAGGCGCTGATCACCCCGGCCGCACGGCCGAGGCCGTGGGTCCCTGAGTCTCGGGTTGCGGCCGTCTTCAAGAGCGCTGCCTCTCTTCACTCCAGCATCGAAAGCATCTCACGGGCCTCCGTCGTCGGGGCCATGCAGGCCTGGGAGCGGCAGACGTAGGCGGTGGCCTTGCCGTCGCGCATCCGGTAGCCGGACGTAAAACCGGTCAAGGCGTCGATCTCGGGCCGGTCCTCGTCGCCCGGCCGGAAGAGGGTCACCCGGTTCGGATGGAACCGGGCCGCCAGTTCCCGTCGAAGCGCCAGCAGATCGGGGTCTTCCCGCCTCCCCACCAGCACCACTTCGGATACCGGCCCTGCGGCGAAATCCGCCGCCATCAGAAAAAAGGTGTAGGCCGAGGGCATGTCGCCGATGCGCGAAGAAAAGGCGCGCGCCAGCTCAGCCGCCCGCTCCTCGAGGGCGCTCCGGCCCGTCAGGTGGCTCAGGCGCAGGAGGTTCAGCATCGCCACGGCGTTGCCCGACGGGACCGCGCCGTCGTAGATCTCCTTCTTGCGGACGATCAGGGCCTCTCCCTTTTCTGGCGTAAAAAACAGCCCGCCCCGCTCCCGATCCCAGAAGTCCTCCAGCATCCTGTCGTTCAACGCCAGGGCCGAGCGCAGCCACTTTTCATCGAAGGTCGCCTCGTAGCACTCGATGAGCCCCCAGACCAGGAAGGCATAGTCATCCACAAACGCGCCGATCCCTCCCTCCCCCTCCCGGTAACGATGGAGCAGGGCGCCGTCCGCCCCGCCCATGCTCTCCAGGATGAAACGGAGCGCCGCTGCGGCCGCCGAGGCGTAGTCCGGCTCGCCCAGGACCATGGCGCCCCGGGCGAGGGCCGCGGCCATCAGCCCGTTCCAATCCGTCAGGACCTTGTCGTCCCGGTGCGGCCGGATCCGCTTTTCCCGCGCCGCGAAAAGCCGCTCCCGGATGCGCGCCAGCCGGTCCGCGAGGGTCTGAGGGGAAAGGCCCCTCCGCCCCGCCTTGGCCTCGAGCGGTTCACGGAGGTGCAGGATGTTCCCGCCCGTCCTCCGGCCGGTGGCCTCCTCCTGGAAGTTCCCCTCCGGCTTCGCGTTGAAGCATTCCATGGCAAGCGCGGCGTCCTCATCCCCGAGGAGGCTCCGCAGCTCCGCCGCACTCCAGACGTAGAACTTCCCTTCGACCCCCTCGCTGTCGGCGTCCTCAGCCGAGTAGAAGGCCCCCTCCGGGGAGCGCATGTCGCGCAGCACATAGGCGAAGATCTCCCTCGCCGTCTCCGCGTAGAGGGCCACACCGGTCGCCTGAAACGCCTCGAGGTAGGCCAGCGCGAGCAGCGCCTGGTCATAGAGCATCTTTTCGAAATGCGGCACGAGCCACTCCGCATCCGTGCTGTAGCGGTGGAAGCCGTAGCCGATCTGATCGAAGATTCCCCCGAGGCGCATCGCCCTCAGCGTCTTTTGGACCATTTCCAGGGCCGCGGCATCCCCGGAGCGCTTCCACCAGCGCAGCAGGAAGAGGAGTTGATGCGGGGTCGGAAACTTGGGCGCCGGGCCGAAGCCCCCATGGGCTGCGTCGAACCGCCGGGCGATCTCGCGGTACCCTTTTTCGATCAGCGCGGTCCCGAGGTCGCCGCCGGCCGTACCCGCATCGACCCCGTTCAGCGCGGCCGTGATCTTTCCCACCGAGGCCATGACTTCCGCCCGCCGGGTCTGCCAGACCTCGCGGATGCGCGGTATCAGCTCGAGCAGTCCGACCCGCCCGAAGCGGTTCTCCTTCGGGATGTAGGTCGCTGCAAAGAACGGGGCCTTCTCCGGGGTCATCACGATCGTGAGCGGCCAGCCTCCGCTGCCGGTCATCATGTTGCAGACCGTCATGTAGACGTGATCCAGATCCGGGCGCTCCTCGCGATCGACCTTGATCGAGATGAAGGCGTCGTTCATCAGCCGCGCGACCGCCTCGTCCTCGAAAGACTCCTTCTCCATCACATGGCACCAGTGGCACGTGGAATACCCGATCGACAGGAACACCGGCTTGTCTTCCTCCGCCGCCCGGGCGAAGGCCTCCTCCGACCAGGGGTACCAGTCCACGGGGTTGTAGGCATGCTGAAGGAGATAGGGGCTCTTCTCCCGGGCCAGTCTGTTCGTTCTCCGCTCCTGCATGACTGCGTCCTTTCCGCCGACGGCTCGAGGGGTGGCCGATGCATCGACCGGGCATGCGCACCGGGGTTCAAAAAAGCTGCGGGTCTCCGCCCGCCCGCGGGGCTGCGGCCGCGTCCATCTCGAACGCTCTCTGGGCGGCTCCCATCAGGCTGGCCTTCTGATTGAGGATGACCCTCACGGCGATGCCCTGCAGCAGGCCGCTGAACCGGCCCTTGTCGGCGAAGGCCTTCATGAATCGGCCGTCGGCAAGCGCCGGTAGGATCTTCGGGGGAATGCCGCCGGCCAGATACACCCCGCCTGTCGCAAGCACCGCCAGCGCAAGATTTCCGGCGGCCGCCCCCAGGACGGAGCAAAAGGTCCCCAGAACCTTGACGCACAATGGCTCGCCCTTTTCCATGGCGGCATCGGTGATCGCGCGGGCCGGGTCTTTACGTTCCATATCGTCCCTGAGCCAATCAGGGATGGAGTACCCGCCGATCTCCCTCAGGGATGCGAACAGGTTCAGCAGGCCGCGTCCCGAGGCAACGCGCTCGACGCTCACATGGCCGAATCGCCTGGCAAGGCAGCGCCACACCTCCAGCTGCTCCTCGTCGGCAGGCGCGAAGTCCATGTGTCCGCCTTCGGAGGCGAACGGCCGATACTGCCCGTCCACGAAAGTCAGAAAGGCATTTCCGAGGCCCGTTCCCGGTGCGATGAGGGCGATGGCATCGCGGGCGCGCGGTTTGGCCTCGTTCAACGCGTAGACTTCACCGCTTTCGAGGAACGGCACGAAACAACCCGCTGCAGCCAGGTCGTTGATGAGCCGGACGCGCCATCCGAAACGCGCCTCGAGCTCCTTTTCCGAAACGCGCCAGGGAAGATTAGTGGTCTTGCAGACCCCGTCGATCACCGGCCCGGCCATGGCCAAAACGGCCCCCTGGACCTCGGCGGGGTGGCGCTCCAGAAACCGCTCGACATGCTCCGCAACCCCTTGTGCGGCGCTGCTCAACCAGGTCTCCGACACCTGAAGCACAGGCCTCGCCGCGCCCCGCCTGAAAAGCCCGAGGACCGTCTTGGTGCCTCCGATATCGCCGGCGAGCATCATGCCGGTTGAGGTCTCACCGTCCATTTCCCCCCCTCTAGGGGCGCCCGCGGCTTTGTTCGGCACCCGCCTTCCTCTGCATCATCTCCCGCGCAGTTTCAGCGCCACTTCCGCCACACGCGCACCCAGGCTGCGCGCGGTGGCAAGCCCGAGGTCGTCGGCCTCGATTCCGCCCTGATGGTTGCTCCACAGGGTCCCGCCGAGATGAGCCCCCGGGCTCCCGTCGCCTACCACGACCATGTCATGCACCAGCATCGCGGTGTGGATCGACTGGATCGTCGCCTCCTGTCCGCCGCTCCGGAAGCCGCCGACCGCCAGCGCGCCGCTGGCGACGTTGCGGAACTTGAAGCCGTTGCGCCTGAACATGACCGTCCGGTCCAGGAAGGCCTTGCACTGGCTGGTCATCACACCGAGATAAACCGGGCTCGCCACAATGAGCCCCCCCAGGTCGGGGTCGGCCAGCGTAGGGATAAGCTTCCCGAAATCGTCCTCCTGGCTGCACTCGAGCTTCTTCATGCACGCCCCGCAGGCGATGCACCCTCGGATATCCATCCCGGCCAGTTCGACCGCGACTGCCTTCACGTCCGGGAAGGCCTCTTCAGCCGCCTTCAAACAGACATCCAAGGCATAGCGGGTGGTCTTTCCCTTCCGCGGACTGCAACAAACACCGACAATCTTGACCGTCATGTAATTCGACCTCCTTTCCAATCGTTGAAATGTCGCCCTTTCCTGTCGGGAAACGTTTGCATCCGGAAAGAAAACTTCGGGTCCCGGTCTATCCACACACTGCGCGCTCAGTCCCACCCCGGCAGGGCGGGCCCCGGTTTCTTCACATCCCTGCGCAGCGGCGCTCTGCAGGTCCTCATCACAAGCAGGGCGGCAGATCGATGCCGGGGTGGGCAAAAAAGATCCTTTCCGGATGGCTGCAGTCTAACACATTGCGGAAGGGTGTGGGTAGCACGATAAGCCTGTCGACGGTGAAAATCGGCCCGCCTGACAGCCGCGGGAAAAAGGTCGCTGAAAACCCCGATGATTGATTTTGACTGGCATGAGGAAGTCTGCTATAGAGGTGAAAGCTGAAAGCGCAGGCACACGAGGCATTCACCCCGGCTTCTCAGGGGGAGTCGCGAACCGCCGCCCCCCTTCGCCCGCCGACCCGATGGAAAGGAGCGCAAGACCGTCATGAGCGATGCGAGCCCTCTCAAAGACAAAGTTGTTCTGGTGGTGGATGACGAACCTGATATCCTGGAAACGATCGAGGAAGAGCTGGACATGTGCCTCGTCCACAAGGCCGGCGACTACGACACCGCCCTCCAGTATCTCCTCAGCTACACCTACGATATCGTCATCCTGGACATCATGGGGGTGAACGGTTTCGAACTCCTGCGCCACACCGTTTCCAGGGGATTTCCCACCGTCATGCTCACGGCGCACGCCCTTACGCCCGACGCCCTCAAGACCGCCATCAAGCTCGGTGCGCTCTCTTTTCTTCCGAAGGAAAAGATCTCTGAGCTCGCCAGTTATCTCGAAGACGTGGTCCTGGGCGGAGGAAAGCCGGTCTGGAAACGGCTTTTCACCCGCCTCGGCGACTCCTTCAACAAGCATTTCGGACCCGATTGGCGGGAAAAGGACAGGTTTTTCAAGGAATTTCTCGAAGAGCTCAAAAAGAGCGCCGACACCGCCGAGTAAACGCCCGGGCGGGTGTAGACGCTCCTTTGCATGCCTGAAAGCGTGTTGAAAAATCTATTGTGTGCGGTCCCTTCACACCTTGCCGGCGGGGAGGGCCTTGCGCTTCGGCAAAATGTACATCTCGCATATCCGCCGGTAGTGATACCCGTAAACGGCCAGCGTCACGGCCAGCGACACCACCCGCGGCTTGCGCAGGAGCGTCCAGAAAAGCAGCTTCCAGTATTGGAACCGCTCCTTCCCCCACACCCCGAGCAGAAAACAGGATCTGAAAAAAGCCAGGAAACTCTGGAAGGTCAACGGCGCCTTCGCGCGGGGCACCCCGAATTCCTTCAGGAAGACCTTCACGCGCCGGTAGTAGTGCTTGGGGGAGTAGATGTGCCCCATCAGCGTGCGGTACCCCTCGAGGAGGCTGTCAATGCCCATCTTCGGGATGATGTTGGTCGTGCCGTCGACATTGTCCCCCGTGATCTTCGAGATCAGTCGGTTTTCACCCTGCAGCCGCGCGAAAAGCCGCGTGCCCGGAGGCGCGTTCAGGATGCCCACCATGGCGGTCACGATCCCGCTTTTCTGAATGAAGTCGATTTGGCGCTGAAAGATCGAGCGGGTGTCGTTGTCGAAGCCCACGATGAAGCCGCCCGTCACCTGGAGACCCGCGCGCTGGATGATCTTGACGCTCTGAAGCAGGTCCCGGTTCGTGTTCTGCTTCTTGCGGCACTCGGCCAGACAGGCCTCATCCGGTGATTCGATCCCGATGAAGACCGAGTCGAACCCCGCCCGAACCATCAGCCGCATGAGCTCCGGGTCGTCGGCCAGATTGATGGACGCCTCGGTGTAGAACACGAAGCCCTTCTTGCCCTTACGCCAGGCGATCAGGGCCGGCAGCAGGCGCGACTTCAGATACTGCTTGTTGCCGATGAAGTTGTCGTCCACGAAAAAGACGTTGCCGCGCCAGCCAAGGGCGTAAAGGCTGTCCAGCTCCGCGGTGATCTGCTCGGGCCGCTTCATGCGCGGCTTGTGGCCGAAAAGGACCGTTACGTTGCAGAAATCGCAGTTGAAGGGGCATCCGCGCGAGAACTGGAGGCTCATGGAGGCGTATTTTTTCATCTTGAGGAGGTCCCAGGCAGGCGTCGGGCTCTGCTCGATGCTGCAGAAGCCCTCCGAACGGTAGACCCGCTTCGGCCGCCCGGCCTTGAGATCCTTCAGAAAAAGCGGCAGGGTGATCTCCGCCTCGTCCAGTACGAGATGGTCGAGATCGCTGAACTCATCAGGCTCTCCCGTAAAGAGCGGACCGCCCGCGACCACCGGCACCCCCTTCTCCCTGCACCGTGCGATCACGCTTCTCACGCTCTCCCTCTGGACGACCATGGCGCTGATGAAGACCATGTCCGCCCAGCCGAGATCCCCATCCGTCAGGGCCTCCACATTCATATCCACGAGGCGCTTGTCGAAGTCTCCGGGAAGAAGGGCCCCGATGGTGAGCAGCCCGAGCGGCGGGTGGGAGGCGCTCCTGCGGATGAAACGGAGGGCATAGCGCAGGGACCAGAAGGTATCCGGAAAACGGGGATAGACGAGCAGGACGTTCATAAAGCAGCGTTCCTTTCAAGCAGCGGAGGGGGCAGCCTCCCGCTCTTTGCACCTTCATCGGTGCCGTTCATGCGGCGCTCCGCAGGGCGCGGCCGTCGCACAGGCAACTTGATCGAAAATTCACAAAGACACCCTCGGCCAATGCCGCCGGGGGCCGGCCTCGACCTTGATCGATGTCCGTCAGTCTCAGATCAATCTACCCCTCCGGGGCCGGCAAAGCAAAACAATTCGCTTCCAGGTAAACCGGAACGACCATTTATCGAACCCGGGGCATCCTTCCGGCCAACGGCCCCCCGAAAATCCCATCGAATGGACATGCAGCCCCCGCTCTCCACTCTCCGAAGCGGCACGCCGCCTCAGATAGATCCGATCCGGAAATGATTTCGCGGTAGAACCCGGTTTCCAATCCGGAAATGAGGATTTTTGGCCAATATCAAGGAGATCAAGCGTTTGCGCGGAGGCGACCTGGTGGTCGCCGCACAAGCAAACGTGC